>CAXBPH010000048.1:0-33478 GCA_963977445.1 uncultured bacterium
CTTCACCTTCACCTTCACCTTCACCTTCACCTTCACCTTCACCTTCACCTTCACCGCCGGCCGTTACGGCGAAGTTCCCCAGTAATACGCCCTCGTCGCCCTGGCTGGCGTTGGCAAAGCGAACGGCAGCACCATTGGACAAGGGGTTGGAGATGGTGAGATAGAGTGCATAGGTGCCCGTGCCCAAGCCATGGTTGGCGAGTGACAACGTGAACTCGTCCGCATTGCCATCGGCCGCTATAGTGCGCACATCCCAGGTGGGTGGTCCCAACGTCGTGTCGGCTGCGCCAGCCTTACGAGCAATGAGTTGGAAGGGCCAGGGATAGTAAAAGGGAGTTAGGCCGCGATTTTCGATTCGGACGCCCAGAGAGAGGGTGCCCGCTGTGGTCGTGTCGGGCAGATTCACTTCGCTCACGAAGAACTCATAGCCGGTTCGCTTGGCACCAGCGATAGCGCGGGCAACTTTGGCACTGCTCCAGCCGTTGCTGCCGCCGTTTTCACCTTCGAAGGCCTGGTGATAGAGGAGCCAGGCCACGTGGGTGGTATTCACCGCCGTGGTGAAGTCTTCGGGGGCTCCCGTGGGTTCGTCGAAGACGACCTGCTGAAAATCAGGTTGTACTTCGCCGCCGTTGGGCAGGGTCATCCAGCGCAGGTCCAGGTTGTTTGCGATCATGCGACTCCAGAAGTGGTAGTCAACCGGGGGGAGGGTCGCGTTGGTGAAATCATCGTCGTGGAAGCCAATATTCCTTCCCGAGACGGTGGCCATCGGTTCATGGCCCAAGACATCTTGTGAGACCAGAATATGGGTCTCGTCAAAGGCATTGTCATAGGCGGTTAAGATGCGATTCTGCGTGGCAACACTGGGGAGGAGTTCTTCTTCGGGGAAGGTGTGCCATTCGCCCCAATGGCCCAGCACGCCTAGTTGTATGAAACCAATACGCGGGTCCCCGTCATAGCGGGATCCGAAGGCGGCTATAAAGGACTCCAATGCGGTGACCAGATTCGCGTTGTCGTAGTCGGGGCTCATGCCCTGACCGCTACTGCCGTTGTAGGCCGTCACTTGAAGGCCGCCATCCAGAAGGAATTGGGGTATTGAGGTGTCCGTGTCGGGATAGTCGAGATAGACCCGAATGACCGCCTGATGTCCCCGGCTGGCGATATCATTTAGCAGGGGCTCGAGGCCGGTCTCGAAGGTGAAGGTGTTGGGTCCGCTCATGAGGGTGGCGAAGCCGACATAGTCGAATTCCATGCTGTAGGGAAAGGTGGTGTATTCACCGGTGAAGGGCATAAAACCCTTCAGAGGATTGTCCGCCGGGGCCTTCTCCGCGTCGTAGGTGAGGGGCGTCCACCCGGCGTCGGGCAGGTTCTGGCCCGATGCGGGAAGATGAAACAGCGCGAGGGTACCCATTGCGAGGAGTAGAAAACGCATCACGGACCTGCTTTCATGTCATTTCTGACCGGTGTCGGGTGGTGTCTGACTTGGTTCGATTATGCCTCACGGGTTAGGATACACCCTCCGTGGCGCCATGCCAAGTCGCATGGGCGGGTAATTTCTCTAACAGCACCAGATGGAATTCGAATGACTACTGCCCTTGGTGAAAATGTTCTCACCCGCATTGCGCCCGCTGCAGCCCTGCGCATGCAGGAAGCCATCGCGGAAACGGGTGGGCGTGAGGTCTTCTTTGCGGGGGGACTGGACAGCCAGGGCCGCGTGGCGGAGGTGCGTGTCTGTGCCCGGGGTCATGAATCTGCCGTGCCCGCCCTTTTTGAGACCTTGAATGTCCGTGATGTGGTTATCCACAACCACCCGTCTGGAGAATTGGCCCCCAGTGAGGCCGACGTGCAATTGGCGGCCATGTATAGCGCCCACGGCCACGGCGTATTCATCGTAGACAACGAAGTCACCCGTGTCTATGTGGTGGTCGAACCCTTCCTTCCCAAAGAAGCCTCCCTGCTCTCGGTTAGTGAATTGGGGGCCATGTTTGCGCCGAACGGCATAATTGCCCGTACTTTGCCCGGTTTTGAAGTGCGCCCCCAGCAGATTTCCCTGATGGAAGCCACGGCAGAAGCCTTTAATCAGAACAAAGTCGCCGTCGTGGAGGCACCAACGGGCGTGGGGAAGACCTTCGCCTATTTGTTGCCCGCGGCCCTCTGGGCCCGGCGAAACAAAGAGCGGGTGGTAATCTCCACGCGAACCATCAATCTCCAGGAACAGATCGTCGAAAAAGACGTTCCATTGATTAGAAAAGCTATTGATGAGCCCCTGGAAGCCTGTCTTGTGAAAGGACGGGGCAATTACTTGTGCCTCCGCAAACTCGACCGGGCCCTCACCGAAGCCAGCCTGTTGGACGACGAAGCAACCCGTGACCAGCTCACGGCGATTGGCGAGTGGGCGGAAAAGACCGAAGACGGCAGCCGTTCGGACTTGCCTTTCATGCCGGGTCGGGAAGTGTGGGAGCGGGTCTGCTCCGAATCCGACAGTTGCAGTCGTGGGCGTTGTCCCGATAACAAACGATGTTTCGTGGGTAAGGCCCGCCGGGAGATGGCCAAGGCCGACTTGCTGGTGGTCAATCACCATATGCTTTTTTCCGACATCGCCATCAAGCAGGAAGCCGGTGACTTTACGGCCCAGGCGGTATTGCCCCACTACAAGCGGGTGATTTTTGATGAGGCCCACAGTATCGAAGACTCGGCGACAGAGTATTTTGGGGTTTCGGCCACCCTATTGGGCGCCAAAGCGACTTTCGGGCGTTTCCTTCGGCAGGAGCGCCGTCAGGAACGGGGCCTGATTCCCACAATTAAGGCCATGATCATCAAAGAGTGCCCCCAGCTTTCCATGGATCGCTTTGAGGCCATACAGAAGCTCATGGAAGAGCAGCTGAAGCCGTCCCTTCATGAAAGCCGCGACCTGGTGGAAATCGCCTTTACGGCATTGCGCGAACTGGCGTCCATGGCGAGCCGGGAGATCGGGCGCGATATCAAATGGCGTCTGACGGAGGAGGTGCTCCTCGACAAGCGCCTGCGGAAGGTACACAACGACCAGATTGTTCCTGCGGTAGATAGTGTTACGCGATTGCTGCAACATGTCAACGAACTCCACCGGCGATTGCGGTCCATACCGCCTAAGGAAGGCGAAGACGAGCCGCCCCTGGTGGCCGAGAAGGCCCAGCTACAGGCCTATGGTGCCCGACTGGAACGCATTGCTAATGCCCTGTTGGAAGGTACCAGCGAAGAACTGAAGAAGAACACAGTACGCTGGATTGAGGTGGACTCGCGGAATGACCAGATGGTACGCATTGCCCGATGCCCCCTCGATGTGGGGCCGCCTCTGGCGGAGTGGGTCTATGGCCATCTGGATACGGTGGTGTTGACCTCGGCTACCTTGACGGTACAGCGCCAATTTGACTATTTGTTTCAGCGTCTTGGCCTGGACCGCGTGGAAGAGGGCCGCACCACCACGGCCCTGCTGGATTCCCCCTTTAACTATCGCGAACAGGCCATGCTGTGTCTCTTCGATGATTTAGTGGACCCCGCCAACCGGAATTTTCTGGAAGAGTCGGTGGGGGCTATCCGGCGCACCCTGGAAATTACCAAGGGTCATGCTTTTATCCTGTTTACCTCCTTTTATGCCCTGGATTTTACCTACAAGCGCCTGGCAGATGACCTCCGGCAGGCAGGTATTACGCCCTTGAAACAGGGGGAAGCGGGACGTACGCAGTTGCTGGATCGGTTTCGGGCCGACGCGAATAGTGTGCTTTTTGCGACCGATAGTTTCTGGGAAGGGGTAGACGTTGCTGGAGATTCTTTGCAGTGTGTTATACTCCCGAAATTACCCTTCCGTGTGCCCACGGAGCCTATCCAGCAGGCGCGATCGGAAGCGATCGAAGCCAGTACGGGAAACGCCTTTATGGGCTATTCGGTTCCCCAGGCCGTCATCAAGTTTCGCCAGGGATTCGGTCGGCTCATACGCCGTAGAAGTGATCGAGGTATCGTGGTTGTCCTTGATCAACGTGTAATTACCAAACGCTATGGCCGGGTCTTTATTACGTCGCTTCCGAACCTCCGTATCGTGCAGGGTGATCAAGACACCGTATTTGAAAAGATGGAAGAGTTTTTTCGCAAACCAGATGAGGATTGAGGGATGCAAGCTGATATTCGTGTAGATATTTCCCGGGCAAAATCTGCCGCTGTAAGTAAAGATCATGGGATCACCCCCGCGGAACTGACCGCTATTGAACCCCGGGTGCTCGAAATCCATAAGATTTTGAAGAAAGAGCGGCAGGAAAAGGCCTATGGCTTTTATGACCTTCACAAGGACAAGGACAGCATTAACCAGGTCAAGGCGATTGCCGAGAAATACAAGGCGTTCAGCTACGACAACATCGTTGTCCTGGGTATTGGTGGCAGTGCGCTGGGCATTACCGCACTGAACACGGCCCTTAACCCGGCCTATTACAATCTCATGTCGAAGCGCGGTCGTAAGGGCAATCCCCGCCTCTTTGTGATGGACAATATCGATCCCGTCACATTCCGGGCCATGTTGCGCATCTGCAACCCGAAGAAGACCCTCTTCAATGTGATCTCCAAGTCGGGCGGCACGGCGGAGACCATGTCCCAGTGTATGATTGTACTCGATATTCTTGAGAAGAAACTGGGCAAGGAAGAAGTTAAGAATCACCTGGTGGTTACGACCAGTCCTCAGGAAGAAGGCGCGCCCAAGAGCTTGCTTCACCCGGTCGCCAAGGCCTATGGCCTGGACAGTTTTCCCATTCCATTGAATGTGGGCGGCCGTTTCTCCGTGTTTTCTCCGGTAGGGCTCTTTCCGGCCGCTATGCTGGGCATGGATATCGATGAGATGATGGCCGGTTGTGATGCCATGGACAAGCGTTGTTCCGTGGCCAGCCTTACCGAGAATCCCGCGTACTTGCGTGCGGCCGTCCAATACCTGATGGATACGGAGAAGGGCAAAGTCATGTCGGTCATGATGCCCTATGTGGATAGCCTGCGCGACGTGGCCGACTGGTATCGTCAGCTTTGGGCGGAAAGCCTCGGCAAGAAATACAGCCTGGACGGGGAAGTGGTCTATGCGGGCCAAACGCCCATCAAGGCTCTTGGTGCGACGGACCAGCACTCCCAGGTCCAGTTGTATCGCGAAGGCCCCAACGACAAAATTTTCAATATCCTTGAGGTCGGGCGCTTCGACAAGACCATGCGGATTCCGGAAGCCATGGAGAACGTGGAAGAACTGGGATACTTGCGTGGCGTTACCATGAATAAACTCATGAGTGCCGAGCTGCGCGGTACGTTGGATGCCCTCAAAGCAAGCGAGCGTCCGGTAATTCGCACCATCCTTCCGAAAGTAAACGCCCACACCCTTGGCCAATTGCTTTACCTGCTCGAAGTGGAAACGGCCATGGCCGGTCGTCTCTACAATGTGAACACCTTCGATCAGCCCGGTGTGGAAGAGGGCAAGATCATTGCCCGCAGCCTCATGGGAGGGCAGGGGTGAACGAGGCTCCGAAAGCCGAATTTACACTGGAACCCGAACGACACCTCCTGCCCTTTGGGGTGGGAGGTGATTATATCGGTGCGCGGCGTGCCCGTCGTGCCTTTCGCCTCCTCGTGTTTGCTACCCTGGGGCTGACGGCGAGCTTATACTTTTCGGAGCACTATCTGCGCTATGGAATGAGCGAAGTGCAGTATCGAATGGCCCTCACGCACGAAGATGATTCCCAGCGGGCAATTCTGCGTAACGTTGTGCGGCGAGACGCCGAAGACCACGATATTCCTACGCCGAAATACGTTGCGGCCCTGGCCTATATTGAAGAAGAAGATCTGGTTTTGGAGCGCTATGCCCAGGCCATCGAACTGGCGCCAGATGATACGGAGCTGCTTACGGTATACGGGTGCAAGCTTTTTCAGATGGGCGACCACAAAGGGGCGCGCCGTATTTTTCGTGATGCCGGTCTGAAAACGACCGACAATGCCTTGCCCGACTATCTCCAGGCGGCGGCCATTGCGGCCTCGTCGTCGTCGGAAGAAGACTTCAGGACGGCAGTCGCTCTGATTGCCCGCACCAACGACAGCAAGGAAGCCATTGTATTCCCCAAGCCCCTGTGGCACGACAGCCTGCCGCGACGGGGGTATTGGTACTACGACCTACAGTTTGAGATGGAAAAGCTTTGCGCTGCGCCCCTGTATACGTTAAAAAATATTGTTGCAAAACGCGTGCAGACCGAGCTGCGTGAGGGGACAGGGCAGGGGGTCGAGAGTTGGATATATCCACTCCAGATGCTTGGTGAACGACTCGTGGGCCAGCCGGGAGAGGTCGCCGGTTCCTTTACGACCAGCCGCGTCCTGGCTGGATTAAATATTCAAGAAGTTGCCGTTCAACTGCGCCAGCAAGTGCTGGAGCGGAACGGGGCCAATCCCAACGACCAACTCGCTTCACGGGCTGCCGCACTTCGAGATGCGGTGAGCCTTGTCGTCCAATTTGAGGAGCGCCAGAAAGACGTTGAAATTACGCGAAAGCGTGTCGTGGCGCGTCCGGTCTATATGGCGTTTCTCGGTGCCTTTCTCCTCGCGTCGGCGTGCCTTCTTGCGATTTTGTTGAATCGGGTGTTTAATACCGACCGAAATGCGCGGGCGTTGCGGCAGACAGGGGGCGGAATCCGGGCGCTCGCCGCATGGATTCTCGTGCTGAGTCTTATTCTGTTCTCCGGCGCGATGGGGGCCTACGACGCCACCCTGAGCCTTGTGGCGTCTGGCCTGTGGGTCGTGAGTATCCTGGTGATCATTGTGATTGCCTTTGTGTATCCGGCGCTTGTACTTCCCTCGGCTACTTCCGTATGTCAGTCCTTTGTCGCAGAGCCGTCCTACAGTATAACCGTACTAGAAGCGCGCCGCTCGCGCCGCCGGGCCTATCTATCACTCGCTGGGCGCTATCTGAATATTGCACTCGGCGTCTATTGTTGCCTCCTTTGCGTCTGGGTGCTTTCATTTCGTATCCTACACGGACTGTACCCTAGTGACACGAAATTCCTCGTGGACGGACTATCTACAGAGGTGCAGCCTCTCGTTAAGAGCATATTCCTGCTCTTGAATTAACGTCGAGCGCCCTGGCAAAGGGCAAACCCTTAAGTTAATTGACGAATTTGTGATGTCTTGAAGGGTGAAAAAAGCGATTATTGTCACGTCAAAGTTGACAGACTTAAAATTCGAGCGATATAATCACTATGACGGGCATCAAAGTACTAATTATGCGTTCCGGCGTCAGCTTGTACACCGAATTGCCACCCTCCATATCAACGGCGGACTGGGCGCATTCATTATAGGAGTGTTACTTGTGAGCGATCGCGAACAAAAAGCATACACAACGTTTGAGGCAGCCAAGATCTGCCATGTAACCCACCACAGTATCAAAAACTGGATAAAGCAGGGTTTGATCAAAGCGTCTCGGACGCCCGGTGGTCATTATCGTATTCTTGAGGACGATCTCGACCGTTTTCGTGAAAAGTACGATATGTTCCCCCGTGAGAAGGGCCCATCCCAGCAGCGTGTCATGATCGTCGATGATGATCCGGACGCCCTTGCCCTCATGGAAAATATCCTTACGGACGACGGATTCGAGTTGGTCAAAGTGAGCAACGCGACGGAAGTCGGGTTGAAAGCGGCTCAGTTGGGTCCCGACCTTATCCTGCTCGATTTCCTCATGCCGGAGATCAATGGATTTGAAGTCTGCAAGGCGCTTCGTGATAATGAGTTGACCAGAAGCATTCCCATTATGGCGGTCACATGTTTGTCTAAAGAGCAGGATATCGAACGTATATTTTCCTGTGGCGCGGATGAGTATCTGGCCAAGCCATTCCGTGTCGACCAATTGCTCGACAAGGTACGCGATCTCATTGGACGCGGACGGGCCAGCGAGTAGGGGATCATACCCACGCGCCGGGTGCTTTGGTACCAACTGTGGATACGGACATCTCGAAGCGGATTTCGAGAGCGGGAGTCCACATTAGTGGCAGGCGTGGAATATGAGTAGTAAACGGTCTCGCAGCGGGATTGAGCGCAAGTTTTTGACGTCGATCCTCTGGGTCGGCGTCATTCCCATGGCACTGGCACTGGTCAGTGGCTACGTGCTCGCCCGTGAGAATCAGAAGAATGCGGTTCGTTCCAATCTGGAAACGGCGGCGCGACTTAAGGCCGATGGACTGAATCTCGCTCTGCAGGGACGGTTGCATCGCACGAAGATTTCTGCACGAGACCCTGAACTGGCCTTGGCACTTTCGTCCAAGTCCGCGGGCCAGGAGGAACTTGAGTCTCTACTGAAGCGGATGCGTTTGGCCGTCATTGCGTCGGGCGATTCCCGCTCCGACTTCGTTCTTTTTGGTCGCGATGGTCAGGCGATTGCGGCGACTCATGCCGACTATATGGCCATGCAGTTACCGCTGGTTGAGCCCTCGCTCATGACCACCACACGGGTCGCAGATTTTGACGAGACTCGCTACGTGTTGCTGGTGACTACCCCGGTGCAATCGGCCTCCGGCACGGTGGTGGCCTACCTGGGTGAATACCAGGGGGTCAACGACATGCTTCGCTTTGCATTGGGGCATGGGGGTAGCGCCGAGGGGGACCCCATAGAGAGCTACGAGCTGGCCTATCGCGATGATACCGGTAGTTTCAGGATATTCTTTGCCCAGCCCGATGTGGAAGGTGAAACCCGGCTTACCAAGTCTATTGATGCCGATCCTTCTCTGGCCCGGCACCTGCTGGAACATCCGGAAAGTGACTACGGCGCGCTGACCGTGTCCCACTACGCCAGTCATGATGGCTCTATTCCTGCGGTGGTCGCGTATCACCGGCTCTTCAGCGGCACGTCCCTCTATCTGTTGGCCTACCGATCCGCTGCCGATGTCTATGGGACGATCAATCTGGCGGCCATACTGACCCTAATACTCTCCGGCCTTATCATCGGACTCTTCTGCATCATCGCCTATCGAAACGTTCACAACAATATCATTCGTCCTGTTTCATTGCTGAATGAAGGGGCCCAGATTATTCGTCAGGGTGATCTGGAACTCAAGCTCATCATTGGGACGGGTGACGAGATAGAAGAGCTGGCCAAGTCGTTTAATAAGATGGCCAACGCCCTGCGTGCCAACATCAATCAATTGGAGGAGTCGGAAGAGCGGTACCGAAGCCTGATTACCTCCATGCGGGATGGGATTTGCCAGACCAACACCGAGGGCAATATAACGCTGATAAATCCGGCCGGCGTGGACATCCTCGGCTACGACAGTGGCCCGGCGGTGGTGGGCATGAATTTACGGGATATCTTCCTGGAGCGCATGGACTTTGCCCGGGTAACCAGTGAGTTGGAACGTCATCGTTTCGTCGAGCGTGCCCGTGTATGGATGAAGCGCTACGACGAACGAACGATTTGTGTGGAGCTTTCGGCCAACCGCGTATTTGATGAAACCGGTGGCTATATTGGCATGGAAGGCACCTTCCGGGATGTGACGCAAAACGTGGTACTCGAACAAGAGGCCCGTGAACGTTCGGATCGCATCGCCGCCATCAATCAGATCGCGAATACCATCAATTCCAGCCTTGAGGCGGGGCGGGTCTATGAGAGTATTGTGGTTGAAGTGCGGAAGTTGATAACGTTCGACTATGCCGAGGTGGTGCTTCTAAATGCCGAAGATCAGAGTTGGGAAACCCACCATTTGTGGCCCGAGCCGGCGGTGGTGTATCGTCCCGGTGAACGGGGCGAGGCGGGTCCGGAGTCGGCGTTCTGGGTGGCGCGCGAGAAGCAGGTGCTGTGCGTAGATGACCTCCGTGGCAGCGGATCGCCCTTTGCCGGTGAGTTTCCGGAAGATATCAACAGTTGCCTCTGCCTGCCCCTGTATGCCACAGAACGAATTATCGGCACCCTGAATCTTGGTGCCCGGGACGTGGGTGCCTTCGGTAAACATGAGATAGAAATTTCTGAGCAGATGACGCCCCACGTGGCCATCGCCATTCGAAATGCCCAGCTGCTCGAAAATCTGCAGCATTCGCTGGAACAGGTTACCCTTGCTCGAGAACGTCTCCATGAGATGAACGATGAATTGAAAACGCTGGATGAGATGAAGACCAATCTGCTCTCCAACGTATCTCACGAATTACGCACCCCCCTGGTTGCGGTCATGGGCTACACCGACATGATTCTGAACGGCAAAGTCGGTCCCGTAAATGAGGTGCAGGAAGATTACCTCGGTATCAGCTTGCGCAATATTGAGAAGCTCGTTACCCTCATCGAAAATCTGCTGGATTTCTCTCGCCTCCACCGTGGGGCAGAAGAGTTGGTCTTTGATACCTTTGACATGGTGGATTGTGTTCGCACCAGCATAGAAATTGTGAAACCGGTCTCTGACAGTCGTGGCATTGATCTCGTTCTGATTGCGAAAGATAACCCGGTTCATGTTGAGGGGGACAAGGGCAAAATGGGCCAGGTATTCAATAACCTGCTTTCCAATGCCGTAAAGTTCAACGAATCAGGCGGTCGGGTGAGCGTCGAAGTGCGTATCGATGGCGAGCAGGTTATGGTGGAAGTGGCTGACACGGGCATTGGCATCCCCGCCGAAGCCCTCGACAAGATCTTTACCCGATTCTACCAATATGATGGCTCATCGACCCGAAAGTACGGGGGGACGGGGATCGGACTGGCCATTGCGCAGGACATCATGCGCCTTCATGGCAGCCGCATTACGGTTGAGAGCGAAGAGGGAAAAGGAACCCAATTTAATTTCATCTTGCCCTTGAGCATGACACAGAATCCGGAACGGAAGAGTTCCGGTCCCAACCCACCGTTGCCGACGGAGACCCATTTGCTGGTTGAGCTGGTCACACAGGACCGGGCATTGAGCAATCAGATTCGCACGCTCCTCTTATCCGAAGGGATGGATGTGATTCACGCGGCCTATCCGTCCGTGGCCCGAGCCCTCGCAGAAAAATACAGGCCCGACGTCCTACTGCTGGATACGGAGGCCGGCCCCTTGGGTAGTGTGGTGGTGGCGGAGATTGTGACGGCGCCCATGTCGATTGGGGTGCCGGTAATTCTGCTCACCAACGACGACAGTCTTTTTGAGAAATATGAATCTCAAGTGGCGGCCCGGGTACGCCGGGGGTTTCGTAAGAGTACGCTTCTGAGTGGCATTCACTACGCCCTGAGCAAAGGGGTGCCCGGCTTTGAAGATCTTGGCAACAAGGTCTTGTGTGTGGACGATGATAAGGAAATTGGCGTTTTCATATCCCGGTGTCTGGAAAACGAAGGCTACGAAACGGAGCAATGCGCCAATGGAGAAGACGCGCTGGAGCGAGTCGCTTCCGGAGATTTCTGGTTGGTCCTGCTGGATATTGCCATGCCAGGGATGGACGGCTGGGAGACCTGCCGTATGATTCGATCCAATGCTGCGATTTCCGGTATCAAGATTTACATGGTATCCGCCAAGCCCCTGGAGAAAAGTCTCGCCCAATTGCACGAGTGTGGTGCCGATGGGTATCTCTCCAAACCCTTCAAGTCCGATGATTTGCTGGGGCTGGTGCAGAGCTACCGCAAACGAAAAGATATTACCGCCCCTGTGGACGGGGAAGAAATTCTCTAGGTCGACTACGGGCATGGCTGATCCAATAGTGCATTCCGGGCGGGGCACGTAGTCTGGAATCTTACAGAAAAAGGAGAAATTGAAATGGTCCTGTTTTCCGGTCTTTTAATGATACTTTCCGCAGCGGCTTCGCCCGTTTTGATGAACACGAATGCCCTGCCCGACGCCCATAACGTACTTGTCGTTGATGCGCGCGATGAAGCGGCGTTTCTGGAAGCGCATATTCCCGGTGCAACCCATCTTGATGTGGATTCGTTGTCGGAGGAGCAGAAAGGCGTTGTTGGTATGTTGAAGCCCATGAGCGCGCTTCTTCCGCTCTACACGGCAGCGGGCCTGGATCCGAAACGAGAAATCGTGGTGTATAGCGGTCTGGAGAAGAGTTCGGACCTGAAACAGGCGACACGACTTTTCTGGGCGCTGGAATACTCGGGTTTTCCCAAGGTGCGCCTCCTTGATGGCGGGTTGAGCAAGTGGAAAGCGGAGGGCCGCCCGCTGGAGTCTGGCTCCTCTGCGGTGAAACCCGGTTCGATGGATGCCTTGAAAGGGCTGAAGGTCGCGCCGGAGCGGATTGCGACGCGGGAAGAAGTGATGGCGGCCCAATCTTCGAAGAAGGGGATTATCGCCGATCTGCGCTCCAACGAACTTTACACCGGGGCGTCTAAGAAGGACTTCGTCGAGCGGGGCGGTCACATTCCAGGTGCGAAGAGTCAACCGGTCCCCGACTTTGTGGATGACACCAGCATGACCTTTAAGGCGCCCGATGTAATTCGTGCGTTGCTTGCGGCCGACAAGAAAGCAAAGAAAAGCTCCGTTGTGACCTATTGCAACACGGGACGTGATGCGACCGTGGGCTATGCGGCCTATCGCATCGCTGGTTTTGAACATGTATCCGTCTATGACGGCTCCATGGCGGAGTGGGGCAACATCGCCGCGTGCCCCCTGGCCACAGGAAGTGAAAAAGAATAATCAAGACGCCAATCCCCCTCGGGATTTTATGGAGAGGAAGAGAGCATGCAGTACAGACGCTTTGGCAAGACCGAGTTACAAATTCCCCTTATCAGTTGTGGCGGCATGCGCTATCAGCAGTCCTGGAAAGACTCGGAACGGGATACGATTACCGACGACAACCAGAAAAACCTGGAGGCGTGCATCAATCGGGCGGTGGAGTTGGGTGTCAACCACATCGAGACGGCCCGCGGTTATGGCACGAGCGAATATCAGCTGGGGAAGATTCTCCCCACCTTTAAGCGCGACGAATTAATCGTGCAGACAAAGGTTGGTCCAGAGGCCGAAGTCGGCAAATTTGTGGAAACCTTCGAGACGTGCATGGACGCACTGTGCTTGGACTATGTCGACATCTTTTCCTTTCACGGCATCAATACCGACGACTGCCTGGAAAACACCAAAAAGTGCATGGACACGGCCCTCCAGTGGAAGAAGGAAGGGCGTATCCGGGATATTGGTTTCTCGACCCACGGTCCGACGCGCATTCTGCTGGAAGCCATCGAGACGGATATGTTTGATCATATTAATCTCCATTGGTACTACGTGCAGCAGAACAACTGGCCTGCCGTCGAGGCGGCCACCCAGCGGGATATGGGTATCTTCATCATATCGCCCAACGACAAGGGGGGACTGCTCTATAAGCCCAGCGACAAGTTGGTGGAGCTTTGTGCGCCCTTGCACCCCATGGTCTTTAATGACCTGTTTTGTCTTTCCCGTCCAGAGGTTCATACCTTGAGTTGTGGCGTTTCCTGCCCCGAGGACTTTGATATCCATATGGACGCGGTTGCCTTGCTGGACGATGCTGCGAAGCATATCGCACCGATTGAAGCGCGGCTACGTGCGGAACTGGTCACCACGCTGGGCGAAGAATGGGTGGACAGTTGGGATTCGGACTTGCCGGAGTGGGAAGACACGCCCGGCGACGTCAATCTCTATCAGGTGTTGCGCCTCTGGAATTTTGCGAAGGCTTTCGACATGGTGGAGTATGGCAAGATGCGCTATGGCCTGTTGGGCAATGGCGGCCACTGGTTTCCTGGAAAGAAAGCCGAGGAGTTCGATGTGGAAGCGGTGAAGTCGGCGGTGGGTCACCATCCCTTCGCGTCGGTGATTCCTGACCGGCTTCAGGAAGCCCACGAAATGCTCAAGGGCGAAGAGAAGAAGCGCTTGCAAGAAGACTAGGGGGATATCTTTTCTTGCGGTGGATGGTTAACCACAGAGAACGCAAAGAACACAGAGAATAGAAAAGATGTTCGCTAAATCGAATCGCTTCTACAACAGATAGTAGGGCCGTTCCCGGGGCCGATAATTTTTGTGTTCTCTGCACTACTATCCGGCATTCTCTTGTTTTTTTGCAAAGATTTATTGGACACAAACTTCATAAAATATTGTCTCCGTATATTTTACAGGCCCGTCATCCTCGCGAACGCGGGGATCCAGTAACGCGAACGCAGACACCGATGATACCCTCTGGATTCCCGCCTGCGCGGGAATGACGACCCATCTCTTTTGGGTTGCGGCCAACGGCAGCCCTGTGTCACTCGAATGCAATTGCATACCTTGATAAAAACAGGAGGCGCAGCCCATTTTGGACATGTTTCGCATACTTACTACACTTTCTTCGTTTTTAGATTAGCACGAATCGTAGTGACGGGCCAGCGTTATCTTGTAGTTATGGGCTGGATTGTACACCCTCATCCACAAGCTCCCCCGCTTTGTTTCCACCACCGTGGCACGTTCCACTGCTGCTTGATTCGTAGCGGCGGGGCGATAGTTGAATCTCGGAGGAGCTTGGAAGCGTACCCGCGTTTAAGTGAATCGCCACATGCTGGACGGTCCCTTCAGGATCTTGGACATTCTTGTCCGAGGCAGCGCGCGCCACAACTCATCAACTGGGTTCTGGTTTTTGGGAAACTACCGCCGCCTAACGAAGTCGCCATCTTGGGGAACGTGGGGTCATCGAGCATGACCCGCATTGGTGTCTCCACTTGGGCAAACCTTGCCTCGGACAGGAATGTCCAAGATCCATTGTTTCGCGACTTGAAACGGTCTGGTTGTCCTCGGCAAGATGTTGCAAACTCCTGAAATTTGCGCGCAAAGCCATTTATTGAAAAAGAAGGTATTGGAGGGCCGGTGAGCCTATTTGACCCAGAAGATCCTAAGCAGTTTTCTGGCTATCTGGATCCATCGATAGAAGTCGATGTCAGCGAACGCCATTTGCCCCACTGGCAACTTAACGGTGGCCTCTACTTCGTCACTTGGCGTTTGGCCGATTCGCTGCCCCAAAACCTCTTGCGGCAATGGTCCGAGGAGAAGCGTGTCTGGCTGCGAAAACATCCAAAGCCATGGGATGCGACCTCGCAGGAGACCTATCGCCGCGAATTCCCAAGACGTATGGAAGCCTGGCTAGACGCGGGCTATGGTGCATGCGTGCTGCGAGAGCCCGCGTGTGCGAACATCCTTTCGGAAGTCATCCGGCGCTTCGATAGCGAACGCTACGACATTGGCTCGTTTGTCATCATGCCCAATCATGTGCATGCGCTGTTTCAACTCCGGGGCACGACCAAACTCAAGCCGTTGTTGCAGGCATGGAAAGGAGCTTCGGCCCGCAATATCAACACGCGGCTTGGCAAGCGAGGGACCCTTTGGCAGCAAGAATCGCGAGACACATCGATCCGAAACTATGACCATCTCCTCCGCAGTTACGTTTATGTCCTGGAAAACCCACAGAAAGCCCGGTTGGCGCCAGAAGAATTCCTCTACTACGAAGCGCCAGGTTTAAAACAACAATTACGCGCTATGGGCGGGGACTTCGATAGCGGCGAATAAAGGATCTTGGACATTCCTGTCCGAGGCAAGGCACGCCCGTTCGCCAGAGGGCATGGTGGTCAAGGCTATTGACTACAATTCAATATGGGACTGATTCTTTGGCACCTTGGGCGGTCCCACTAACAACGAGGGAACTGGATTTCTCGGGTGCCCTTTCTCTCGGACAGGAATGCCCAAGATCCTTTGGCAACCTGGGCGTTTCCGCAAACAACGAGGGAACTGGATTTCTCAGGTACCCTTTGCCTCGGACAGGAATGCCCAAGATCCTTTGGCAACCTGGGCGTTTCCGCAAACAACGAGGGAACTGGATTTCTCAGGTATCCTTTGCCTCGGACAGGAATGCCCAAGATCCTTTGGCAACCTGGGGGTTTCCGCAAACTACGAGGGAACTGGATTTCTCAGGGGCCCTTTGCCTCGGACAGGAATGTCCAGGATCCTTTGGCACCCTGGGCGGTCCCACTAACAACGAGGGAACTGGATTTCTCAGGTACCCTTTGCCTCGGACAGGAATGTCCAAGATCCTTTGGCAGATATCAGGCCCAATGCCCGAAAACAATCTCGTGGAAGGCCCCTTGAGCACCGGTCAGGGGTTGGGCAAGGCCGCATTTGGGCTGTTCCATTGTTTTTGTCTTGGTGCATTGGGTTTCGGGCAGATTTCCGGGGCGGGAAAATAAATCCACCCAAGGTCCCCGTGGCGTGCTACAATGACCTATGATTCATTCCCAGCCAGCCTCATCTTTGTCTCCGGCCTCCCGCAGTCCTCGGGAAGAAGAGCAGTTCCTCTGTAATGAAGCGTTGCGTACGGGTGATTTTGACGCAATCAGCGACAGTGAGTGGATCGCGCTGTGTGAACGTGCCGCCGGTAAAGTGCGCCATGTTCCTAAAGATAGTGAACTCGACGAAGAAGTTTCTCGGGCGTAGTAGCCCGATTACATTCCCTCGCCCTCTCCAACGAGGGCAAATTACCTGCATTCAACTACGGAAAGTACTGTCTATGGCCAAGCCAAACCATCAATTTGAAAAGCGACAACGTGAATTAGCGAAACAGAAGAAAAAAGATGAGAAGAAGGCGCGCAAGCTTGAACAGCAAGCGGCCGACGCCGTGGACGGTGAAACTACCGATGCCACGGATGACGGTGAAGCCACGGAAGACGGTGGCGCGGTAGAAGACGCCTCCGCCGAAGACACTACAGAAGTCGTCTAACTAATCGAAGATAGACCTCGAGCAAATCGAGCGTTTTATTTTTACGTCTTCGACGTAATGCCGACGAGCCGTCAGCGCTCCATAATTGTTGCGTCTTCGACACTATGTCGACGTACCGTTGCACGCCCTCTGAGGCGCCATCGCGTCCACGAAATGCCCTCGAGCGCCTACCGCATAGCGCGGTAGACGCCCCAGAGGGCTTTCGGGTGCCCCCCCTATCCCCGTTGTGCGAGCACCCGTGATTCGTAATCCTTTGCCTCTTGCAACCAGGCGGGGCCCACGGGAACTTCCTGCTGCAGGCAATAGTAGTCCCAGATGGCACCATAGGGCAGGGTCTTGAGTTCTTCCAGCAGGGCCAGTCGTGCGGTATAGTCCCCGTCGCGCTCCAGTTGTTTCAGGGCGGCGGTGGGTTCGAGGAGGGCAATGAGCAGGGCCTTAATCGTGGCCCGTGTGCCCGTGGCCCAGGCGGCGATGCGGTTGATGCTCGCGTCGAAGAAGTCCAGCCCGATATGAACCCGTTTATCGAAGTTGTGGCGGACAATCTCCTCGGCAATGGCCCGGGTATCGTCGTTGAGCAGCACCACATGGTCGCTGTCCCAGCGCACGCCACGGCTCACGTGGAGGAGTACTTCGTCCACATAGGTCAATACGGACGACAGCTTGTCGGCGATGGTCTCGGTGGGGTGAAAATGGCCAGCGTCGAGGCAAAGCAAGGTCTTGTTGGCGATGGCATAACCCAGATAGAACTCATGGGACCCGACCACGTAGCTCTCGGAGCCGATACCAAAGAGTTTTGACTCCACGGCATCGAGGTTGTGGTTGGGATCGAGTTTTTCTGCAAAGACAGCATTCAGCGACTCCCGCAACAGGGCCCGTGGTGCCAATCGGTCGACAGGCACATCTTTATAGCCATCGGGAATCCAGACATTGGTCACACAGGGCGAGCCCAGGGCTTTCCCCATGGCTGCGCCGATTTTTCGACTGGCGATGCAATGCTCAATCCAGAAATCCCGGATGCCTTTGTCATAGCTCGACAGGGTAAAGCCACTGTCGGCCATGGGGTGAGCAAAACAGGAGGGATTGAAGTCCATCCCGAGCCCCTGGGCTTTCGCCCAATCTATCCAGGCCGTAAAATGTTCGGGAAGCAGTTCGTTTCGTGCCACCCTTTTTCCACCGGTTTCGGCATACATGGCATGGAGATTGAATCGGTGGGTACCGGGAATCAGGCGGAGCGCCTGCTCGACGTCCTGACGCAATTCGTCGGCGTTGCGGGCCTTTCCGGGGTAGTTGCCCGTGGCCTGAATGCCGCCGCCACTGCTCGAATCAACCGCTTCGAAACCGCCCACATCGTCGCCCTGCCAGCAATGGAGGGAAATGGCGATGGCCTGGAGCCGCTTGAGGGCCCCTTCCACATCGACGCCCAGATCAGCGTATCGGGCGGAGGCTGCCTGATATGCGGCGGTAACAACTTCGTCTTTCGGAGCACTATACTTCATGGGTATCTCCCTGCAGAACACCGCTCGCGCGGTGGGTAGAGTTTCGATGGGAGACACATTGTACCCGAATGGGCGGGCTGATTTCCGTCTACCCCATGGAAATTCCATCGGCGAGCACCTCTGAGGGAGAGCGACTCATCCGTCGGGCGAGTATGCTATCGTAGATGAGCACAATTTACTCCTTTTTCAAAGACTTGGAGCTACGGCACATGCGTATTATTCTGAGAACACTGTCCGGCCTTCTACTGTTTGGTGCCAGCGGCTTCGCCGTATCGGCGGCAACGTTGTTCGCTATTCCGGTCCTCCCCGTGGAACGCTATATAGAGACCGATGCCGACACGGGGGCTACCCTGACCTATCTCTCCAGCAATCCTGCGAATGACCAAAACCTCTATTTTCACGAACGATCCTGGACGGCAGACGGGGCGGTAGTCCTGTTTGTGTCTGACCGTCCCGAGGGTGGTCTCATGGGCTATTTGACCGCCACGGGGGAACTGCTCCCTTTGGGACATGCCCTGGGAGGTATCTCGGGAGCAACGGCGGCGATTGCGGGATGTGGCTTTTACGGTATTCGGGGTAATGACGTCATTGAAGTGACCCTTACGATATCACCCGCCGAGCCGGGCACAAGCGATTCCTACACCGTCGAGGCTTCGGTCCGCGTATTGACTACCCTGCCTGACGCCACACACTCAACATCGCTCAACGAGAACTGTGCGGGTAGCCTCCTCTCTATTGGCCGGGAGGGCGGGGATTCTGGAACGACCCCGGTCATTTACACCATCAATATCGCCTCGGGGGCGCTGACCGAGGTCTGCCGTGCCACCAATTCGGTCCTCTCGGGAATACAACATGTACAGTGGAGTCACACCGATCCGAATATCCTCAGTTATGCGGGAGAAAAGCCCCGGCTCATGGTGGTCGATATTCGCGACGGACATCCCAAGGCGGTCTATCGGGAGTGGGCCGAGGAATTGGTGACCCATGAATCCTGGTGGGTCCGTGATCAGATTATTTTCTGTGGTGGTACCCACCCCAAACCGACGGAAAATTCCCATGTGAAAGTACTCGATTTAAATACGGGTATTGTGCGCGTGGTGGGTGCAGGTGCCTGGTGGGCAGACGGGAGTTCGGAAGCAATTTCACGGTACAATTGGTGGCATGCGGACGGTAGCGACGATGGCCGCTGGATAGTCGCGGACAACTGGTATGGTGATATCGCCTTGTTTGAAGGTAAGACCACCCGACCTCGACTATTAACCGGTAATCACCGGACCTATGGAAAAGGGAGTCACCCCCACGTCGGATTTGACCGCGCCGGAAAATCCGTCGTCTTTACATCCCACCGGCGTGGTAATGCAGACGTATGTATCGCGACCATCCCCGAAACCTGGCAACAGGAGAATCCGTCCTAGGGTGGACAACTTGTGTTCGCACGCATGGCAAGAGGAGTAAAGAGATATGGGTAAAGTCGTTGGAATCATTCCCGCGCGCTACGCCTCTACCAGGCTGCCCGGTAAGGCACTGGAAAACATTCTAGGCGTCCCCATGATCAAACGGGTCTATGATGCGTGCCTCCAATCGGACATACTCGACTCGGTCCATGTTGCGACAGAGGACGAACGCATTGCCGATACCGTGCGGGCCTTTGGTGGCCAAATCATTATGACGTCCCCCGCCCATGCCAGCAGCACCGATCGCCTCGCAGAAGCGATTGAGGGTCTCGAGGCGGATATTGTCGTGAATATCCAGGGAGATTACCCCTACCTTGACCCCCTCATGATCCGCGAGTGTGTGGAGCCCCTGATTGAAGATGCCTCCCTGCCCATGTCGACCCTGATGCGCAATCTTTCCAATCCGACGGATCTCCACAACCCCGATGTGGTCAAAATTGTGGTCAATTTAAAAGGGGACGCCATGTATTTTTCGCGGGCACTCCTCCCCTTTCCCCGGGGCTACAGGGCCCATGGCGTCTGTGAACATATTGGTATTTTTGCCTTCCAGAGAGAGTTCCTGGCCGAATTTTCGACCTTGACCCCCACCCCACTCGAACAGGTGGAACGGCTTGAGCAGCTTCGGGCCCTGGAGCATGGCTATCGGATTCGGGTGACCCTCACCCAATGTGCCGACTCCGTATTGGCGGGATTCAGTGTCGATACGGCCGAAGACCTCGATCGTCTCGAAGAGATGCTGGAGAAACGGGGCATACATTGACCCGCACGTGACGCAGGCAACCTCCTTTCCGATTTAACCGGAGCATTCCATGTCCGAATTCGTTGTCGCTGGCATCCAGCTGGGCAAACTCCTGCTTGCCGATGGGGCCTGGGGAACGAATCTCATGTCGGCAGGCCTGGACGTATCAACGGACTGCGCCGAACATTGGAACCTCACCCGACCGGAACAGGTGCGCCAGCTTGCTGCGGCGTTTCACATAGCGGGCGCCCAGGTCTCCACCACCAATACGTTTGGGGCCAACCGAATACGCCTCGCCCGGTTTGGTCTGGAAAAACAGCTCGTGGAAATCAACGCGACGGGGCTCAGACTCACGCGGGATGCCACACACCACCAGACCCTGATCGCGGCCAGTATGGGGCCTACCGGACTCAAAGACATTCTCTCCCGGCGGGTAGAGATATTCCAGGCGTTTGCAGAACACGCACAGGTATTGGTTGATAACGGGGCCGACGTGCTGTTGCTCGAAACCATGACCTCCCCAGAAGAAGCCGAAATCGCCTTGGAAGCCCTGCACACAACGGTATCGACGCCGGTGGTATGCTCCTACGCCTTCACCCGGGGAAGCTCGGGAGATTTCACAACCTGGTCGGGTGCCACGGTAGAATCCGCCCTCCTCACGGCCCAAGAGGGCGGGGCCTTCATGGTCGGAGCCAACTGTCTGCCTGCAGATGACGCCCTGGATACACTCCTGACAAGAATCCATGCAACGACCCCCACCCTCCCCATCTGGCTGAAACCCAATGCCGGCTCCCCCATCCCACGGGACGGCGAAGTCGCCTACGCCCGCCCCGTCCACCTGCTCCCACTATCTTCTGACCGCCTGACGGCCCTGAACGTGGCGGTGTTGGGTGGCTGTTGTGGCACGACGCCGGCGCACATTGGCCACCTGAGAGAACGTCGCGCGGCCTGGTAGTTCCTGCGAGGCCCGAAGGCGGGCGGCCAGCGATACCTGGAAATACCCATCGTTTCGGTGGCCTCGCCCTCCTATTATCTCCATCAACAAACTATCGGTCTATATCATCGACGCGAAGATTGCCCCAAATTGACCTCACTCCTGATAGAATGTATCAGGTATAGACGGGCGGCGGGTCCAGGAACCCGGTTGGAGAATCAATGAGTCTTGTAAACGAACGCGTATTGGGACCGGTCACCGAGGTGGTTGGATTTCATGGGGGGAGATTCCTTTGACCTGGCTGGCCCGACTTTCCCTTCGGCAGAAACTCATGCTCATCTCCGTCTCACCCACGGTCGTCGCATTGCTTCTCATGCTCGTAAGCAACCTCTTTCTGGATCGTCAGGCCTACCGTAAGATTCTTGAAAATGAACTGGACAGCACAGCTAGAATGCTGGCTTTCAACAGTACCGCCTTGCTGGAGTTTGGTGAAAAGCTGGCCGGCATTAAGCTGCTGGAAGCAACAAGTATCTACCCGGATATCGACTACGCCTGTATTTTCGACCGTAATGGGGAACGATTCTCCGAATATCTCCGGGCCGACTCCTCCTTTGTCGACAAACCTCAATCACCGAGGGATAGGGGTATCTTTTTCGAGACCAGCGCGGTCCACCTCTACCACCCCATCATGCTTGGCGACGAACGTCTGGGTACAATTTATCTTCACTCGACGATGGCCCAGCACAATGAGCAATTGAGAAAGACCAGCACCTACATCGTACTCCTCTTGTTCCTATCCGCGCTGGTCGGGTTAGTGTTCGCCTTTCGAGTCCAACGCCTTATCTACAACCCCGTCATTCAATTGGCTGGCGCCGCCCGAACCATCACGCGCACCAATGACTACAGTCTTCGCGTGATAAAACAGAGTGACGATGAGTTGGGCGATCTCGTTGACCAATTCAACCGAATGCTCCGTCGCATTCAGACGCAGAATACCGCATTAAAAAGTGAAATTATTGTGCGTGAAGGAACCGAGCAGCAGTTGACAGCGGCCAACGAGGAACTCCAATTTGAAATTGGGCAACGGGTACAGGCGGAAGGGCAGTTGGGCGTATTACTCGACGACCTGGAAAAGAAAAACGCAGAGCTGCAGGATTTCGCCTATGTCGTATCCCACGATTTGAAAGCCCCGCTCCGCGGTATCAGCTCTCTCGCCACCTGGCTTATCAAGGACTACGGCGATGTCATGGATGACAAGGGTATCAAGTACCTGAATCAACTCAAAGATCGCACCCGTCGCATGCACACCTTTATCGAGGGCATCCTGCAATACTCCCGACTTGGACGGGCCCCGATGAATAAGGAGCTCCTTGACACCCAACAACTGGTGCAGCAGGTTATCGAAACCCTGAATCCTCCCGAAACGGTGTCCGTTCTTATTCCCGAGCCGCTGCCCATGGTTTACTATGACAAATTATTTCTTATACAGGTCTTTCAAAACCTGATTGGCAATGCGCTACAGCATATGGGAACGCCCGATGGTACGATCACCATCGGATACACCGAGTTGGAAGCGTCGTGGGAGTTCTTCGTAGAAGATACAGGCGTCGGAATCGAGTCGCAGCATCATGAGCGAATTTTTAGAATATTCCAGAGTCTTCAGAAGCGGGAGACCGGTGATTCCAGCGGTATCGGCCTGACGCTGGTTAAGAAGATCATCGAGCGAAACGGCGGTGAGATTCGCGTAGAATCGACTCTTGGCGAGGGCACTACTTTTCTGTTTACCGTGCCCATTCGCGCCGAGCGCGGTTTGCCTTCGACTTCGCTGACCATATTCATCCTCGACGCCAATGAAGACTATGCGCGCCATACCACCCGGCTCCTTCGAAACCTGGGACACAAGGTTCGGGCGGAAACGTCGTGGCAGAAGGGTAAGCAATTGCTGGCACAAGGCAACGTCATCCCCGATGTCATACTCATTGATCATACGAGTCTCAAGAATAACGTGGAAGAAACGTTGGCGGAACTCCACAGGACCTATCCCGTCGCGCAAATAATTGCCTGCATACCTAAGTCGTCCGATCAGAAAAACAGCGTGGATAACACGATGCCCTTCGCCGGGCTTATAATAAAACCGTTTACCTTGGATAAAATGAATGCTATCCTCGTAGATACACCCAATACGGACGTGTAAAAGGAATAAGTCGCCTATGAAGAAGGACATTCCCATACTCCTGGTGGAAGATGACGACGTTGATGTCGAGAATGTTGTCCGTGCTTTCGAAGAGAACGGTATCGTCAATCCCCTTTACGTGGCCCAACATGGTGAGGAGGCGCTTCAGCTCCTTCGATTCGGACCGCCCGAAGCGGCGTATCCCGAACCGCTATGTCCAGGACTCATTCTCCTGGATATAAACATGCCCATCATGAACGGCATCGAACTCTTGGGACACCTCAAGCAAGATCCCGCCCTGCGATCCATACCTGTTGTCGTGCTGACGACCTCCCAGGAGGAGACCGACCGACAGGAAAGCTTCAAGCATTCCGTGGCGGGCTATATTATCAAGCCGGTAGAGTTTTCAGATTTTGTCAATGCAGTCCGTGTCGTAGAGCAATATTGGACGCTTTCCGAATCGGCAACCTAGGAGTATGTCTGTGCAATCTCAATTGATTCGTGTTCTCCTGGTAGACGACGACGAAATTGATCGCGAATCCCTCGCACGTCACATTGACGATGTCGGCCTTCCCTATTCCCTGGTTGCCTGCGGATCAAAGAAGGCGGGGTTGGCCGAGCTTGAGCGCCAGCGTTTCGATGTCGTTTTGCTCGACTTCGAATTGGGCGACGGCACCGGTCTGGAGTTGCTTTCTGCCGTACCCGATACCCCGGCCATCCTCATTACGGGATGTGGCAGTGAGGAGGTTGCCATCGAGGCGATGCGCCTCGGCGCAAGTGACTATCTCATAAAGGATACCGAACGCAGCTACCTGACGGTTCTGCCCATCACTATCGAAAACGTTCTGGCCCGAAAACGCGTCGAAGACGAACGGGAGCGGCTGATAGTCGAGTTGCAGGAGGCCCTTGCCCAGGTCAAATCCCTCCGCGGAATTCTCCCCATATGTGGTCACTGCAAAAAGATTCGCAACGATCAGGGATATTGGAGCGAAGTGGAGCAATACGTTTCTGCCCATAGCGAGGCAGAGTTTTCCCATGGATACTGCCCCGAATGCCTGGAGATCGAATTGGAGAATCACCCATAGGCATCTGCGGTGCGGGTTGCTGGCATTCCACCATCCTTTGAATTAAGCGAAGCCATGGGCAGGCGGAGTCAGACGCCTAGACCTTCGGTAGTACAGTTTGGCATGCTATCGTCTTGCTCACTCAATAAACGCTCAGGGGAGCCTCATGTACCGATTATTTATTGCCCTTTTTGTAGTTGTCTCTATGACCAGCCCGTCGCAAGAACTGAACGCCACCTTGACCTGGCACCAGAAAGTTGCTGAGCCGCCGGGACACCATGCGTTTACCGACCTGGTGCGCTTCAAAGGGTACTATTACCTGTGCAATCGCGTCGGCTCCGGGCACGTTTCCATGGATGGCGTCATCGAGATTCGGCGCAGCACCGACATGAAGGTCTGGGAGGATTGTGGCACGATCAAAACGCTGGGCGATGATCGGGACCCCCACTTCGCGGCCACCGAAGACCGACTCTACCTCTTTTTCGGCGTTTGGGATACGCTCCATGGCACCGGCAATACGCCACCGGAGCGCCACAACGTTCGCTCCCACATGGCCTCTACCGAAGATGGCACTACGTGGTCCGCCGTACAAGGCCTGTATGAACCCGGCTGGTGGTTATGGCGCGTCCGTATGATTGACGACATGTTTTATTCCGTTGCCTATACGGCATTACGACCGGTCCCGGAATTTCGTGAATCCCGCCTGCTCCGGTCTCCGGATGGCATCCAGTGGGAACTGGTCAGCACCATAACCCGGGATTTTATGGCGGGCGAAGCCGATCTCTGGAGACGGGACAAAGAATCGTTTGCCGTGCTTTCCCGGACCGGTGGCAGTGAACCGGCGCGCCTCTTCAGCAGTGATGCCAGCCTGCGGGTCTGGGAAAATGTACCGATGAATGCCATGGTCCACTCCCCTGTGGTGGCTTTCTGGTATGACCACATATTCGTGGCAGGCCGGGGCGAGGTTGATGGCAAGCATGTCACAAAGCTCTGGGAACTACACGGGGTGGAACTACGAGAATTAATGGTGTTGCCCAGCGGAGGGGACAATGCCTACCCCGGGCTGATTCCCGTGCCCGAGTCTCTGGAAAAAGGTGACCCCCGGCTTTATATCAGTTGGTACTCCCAGACCGATGCGGACACGGGCGAAAAAGAACCCAATGGCGGGGCCGGTGTCTATGTAGGCGAGATCACGCTTACCCATGGACAGAGCGAATAGATGCTCTCGAAATCCGGACAGTGACCGTAATACCATGACAACGACACACGAGGATTCAACCGGCGAAGCAACCGACCAACGGACACGCAACCACAGGCCAGCGTGGCGATTTGTGGGTATCTTTGTCGTTCTGGTGTTGTTGCAACTCACGGTCTATCGCTATGGGGTGAATAGCTGGTTGAATGATGTGTATCTCTTCAACGTAGCTCGCCATACCCGTTGGGTGCTTAATACGCTGGGCGATAGTGCCACCATGGAAAAATTCAGTCCGCCCGTGGCCCCCGAAGAGGCGCGACGAATAATTGCGGGTATGGAACGGAAAACAAACCGGCCTTCTGTCAGCGATCCCGCCCCCCTCAGCGCCTGGGAGCGATGGCGCTATAGGGCACTGACGTCGCGACAATCCCTGCGTGGACCGGAAGAATTGGGCCCCAAAGTCTCCTTCGTTTTACGACCGGGCATCCACCACCGACTGCGGGCGCTGGAAAGGGAACGACAAGCGGCGCAAACCCGAGTTCCACCTGATGGAGCCCAACTGAAAACGTTAGACGGTCGCATCGGGGCATTGCGGGATGAATTGACCGCAGGCCTGAAGGATCCCGTTATACGTCAACAACAGGCGGGTCAGCATTTTACCTTTCAGGTCATTCCGTCGTGTGGTGCCATAGAGATTGGCGCCATTTTCCTGGCCGCAGTCATCGCTTTCTCGGCACCCTGGCGTAGCCGCGCCTGGGGCCTCCTTCTCGGCCTTCCCATTCTCTATCTCGTCAACATTGCCCGTCTTGTCTGCCTGGCGGTTATCGGCGCGTTGGACCGCGAGGGACACTGGTTCAATTTTGTTCATGAATACGTCTGGCAATCCGTCTATGTCGTATTCGTCGTTGTTTTGTGGCTTGTCTGGGTGGAATTGGCCCTCCGAAGGCAAACGCGATGAAACCCGGTGATGGCCTCAAACCCATTGTCCAGATGGCGCTGCGATTTCTTGCACTTGCGGCCTTCCTCGTCCCCCTGTGGTGGTTGCTTGTCCCCGTCTATGGTTGGCTCCTCGTCCAGGGATGTGGGGTCGTGCTCCGCTCCCTCCTGGGCATGCCCATCACCGCAGGCACTATCGAAGTCTCGGGAATACTGAACACAGAAAGTCTGCTGGTCCTCTACGTCGACGACCAAGCAACCCGGATGAAATTTGTGCAATTGGTTACCAACCTCCCCCCCCTGGTCGCGTTGGTGCTTGCCACGCCCGGTCTCGTCTGGCGCCGTCGCCTTGGGGCCCTGCTACTGGGTGGTGCCCTGCTTTGTCTGGGTCATGTGCTCTTCATCATACTGGCCCTGCGCTTCAGCGACGCCCTTCAACAGCGACCGGAGATCCCCACGGCACTGGCACAATTCTCACTCACCCTCCCCTTCTTGCTGTGGATCATGCTGGCTTACTGGTGCCCTTCCGACCGGGCGACGAAGTAGGTAGCTGCCCTCCCCTTGTTTGTGTTTGGCCCGGATTTTCTGCCATGATCACCCCGGTCGCATTGGCACCCATCCCCCTTTAAAAAACCCAATAGTATCCAAATCGCTCTGGAAGGTATTGTATGAATAAAGACCGTCTCACCCCCCTCATTAAGGAAGTTCAGGACCATCTTCTGAACGAATTGATCCCCTTCTGGCTCAGCCACGGGACCGACGAAATCTATGGGGGCTTCCTGACCTATCTGGATAAAGATGGCAAACCGACGGGCGAAGGCACCAAGACGCTGGTCTGCCAGACCCGGATGATCTATTCCGCCGCGTCGGCCCACCGCGCCAACCTGGGCGATGGAAAATTTCTGGAGATCGCCCGGCAGGGCGTAGAGTTTCTCGTCAAGAACTTCTGGGACAGTGACCATACGGGTTGGTTCTGGACCACTTCCCAGGATGGCACGCCAGAGAACAGAAGCAAGCTCACCTACGGACATTCCTTCGCAATTTACGCGCTGAGCGAATACGCCATGGCCTCGGGCGACAATAGCGCGCTGGAAATGGCCATAGAGACCTATAAGTGCCTCACTGGCCTCGCTGTCGACGCGGAGAACGGCGGCTTTCTCGAGTTTATGGAAGAAGACTGGCGTCCGAAGGCACCGGGTGCCTACGGCGGCGATCGCAAATCCTTTGACGTACACATGCACCTTATGGAAGCCTTCACCAATCTCTATGAGGCGACGGGCGAGGAACAATACAAAGAAGACGCATGCTACGTCATTGACCTGCTCTTCAAGCACATGGTCCACCCCGATTTCGGAACGGGAATTGCCCAGTTTTCCCTCGATTGGCAGCCCCTTCGCGCCATTATCTTCAAGAATGTGTGGGGCTCAGACCGTGATGTCGAAGAAGACGATGGACGCCCGCTGAACAACACGAGTTTTGGCCACAATGTGGAATTCGGCTGGCTTCTCAAGCATTCCATCGATATCCTCGGCCTGGATGTGGCCGACTATGCGGTCCCCATGCAAAAGCTTTATGACCACTGCCTGGCAAATGGCATCGATTGGGATCGGGGTGGCGTGTATTGCGAAGGCCCACACGATGGACCGGCCCGGGAACGCAACAAGGAATTCTGGCAGCAGGCGGAGACGATGGTGGGCCTCCTCGATGGGGCGTTGCTCTATGGCGACGAGAGATACCTCGAAGGCTACGAAAATGTCCACCGCTTTGCCATGGATCACGTAATCAACCACAAAGTGGGTGAATGGTATCCCCTGTTTGACGAAAACAATAACCGCCAATGGGATTACATGGGCCACGCGTGGAAAATTAACTACCACACGGTGCGCGCCATGATTCAATGTGAACGTCGCCTGTCACAATTGATTGCTCTCGCCGAAGACTAGATAGCATCCAATATATCTCCAGGACACCCCGCTGGAAACGGTCGGGGTGTCTTCTTATTTCATTTGATTTTGCTACGGTCCGGGGGGCGATCGCGGTGGCGTACACGCGGTAATCCTGCGGGCATAAGTTGACAATTAATGGCGGGGAATGCAGAATGCTTCTACGGAAGCGGTGCCTCGGCACCGGGCAGTGCCGAATCTTGGGAAGCATGTTGGCACCAGCGGGTTAGAGCGATTGGACAGGCGAAATTGTCGGCCTGCCAACGACGCGGTGCAACTGCCTTGTAGTAACCGTTCGTCAGGACGTTCATGCACATAAAAACAGTCACTCCAAACCTATACCGGCACGTGGGGAGCCTTGTTCTCTTCTGTGCCTCCTTGATCTCCCTGGCCGGTTGCCCCTTTGCCGGCCCCACCGCCGCATTTACGGCGACACCCACCGAAGGCGACGCCCCCCTTTCGGTGGCCTTCGTCGATCAGTCCATCAACGGTGGCTCTGAAATCACCACGTGGCTGTGGGATTTTGGCGACGGTTCCGAGAGTTCGGATCAGAGTCCTACCCACGTCTACGCCACCAACGGATTCTACCGCGTCTCCCTGAAGGTCGATAGCAATACAGGCTCGTCCGTCGAGACCAAAGATGCCTTTATCAACGTTCGGGCCGTGCCCACCGCCGCATTTTCGGCCTCACCACGCAGTGGCAACACCCCCCTCTCGGTAGCCTTTCAGGATGAGTCGACGGCAGCACCCTTCAGCCTCACGGCATGGCGATGGACCTTCGGCGATGGCGAAGTAAGTGAAGAACAGAATCCCGTTCACGTCTACGAGCAACCGGGCACCTACACCGTTTCCCTCACCGTTACCTCCGAAGGTGGCTCCAATACACTCACCCAGCCGGACTTTATCGTCCTCGCGAAACTGCCGACCGTTTCTTTCGAAGCGACGCCAACGCGTGGCCCGGCCCCCCTGGCGGTCTCCTTCACCGACACGTCGGCTGCGGGTTCTGCGGCCATCACGGCGCGAACCTGGGTCTTCGGCGATGGGGGCACAAGCACCGAGCAAAACCCAACCTATTTATTTGAAACACCGGGTATTTATTCCGTTTCCCTCACCGCACGAACAGCCGCCGGGGAAGTGACGAAGACGATGACCAACATCGTAACCGTTACGCAGGCACCGACTGCGGCCTTTTCCGGCTCCCCTACCCGTGGCGGCGCACCGTTGATAGTCCGTTTTGTCGACGAATCCACGCCGGGGACCGCCACCATCAATGACTGGCTCTGGGACTTTGGAGACGGCACGAGCTCGGTGCAACAGAACCCCGTCCATGAATACACGGAGGCGGGCGTCTTCGATGTGGTGTTCACGGTAAGCACGGATGACGGCACCAACACGGTAACAAAGAAGGCATTTGTCGAAGCCCAGGCGGGCCCGACTGCGGCCTTCAGCGCTTCCGTGCTCCAGGGCTCGGCACCGCTCACGGTCGTATTCTCCGATGAATCCGCGGCGGGTGCCAGTGCCATAACCGGCCGTCAATGGAACTTTGGCGACGCCACCGTCAGCGGCGAGGAAAACCCGGTTCATACCTACACCGAATCGGGTACTTATACCGTTTCCCTCCGCGTCCAGAGTGCCGTCGGGCCCAATATTCACACGGAGCCCAATTACATTGTGGTTGTTGCGCCCCCCAAGGCAAGTTTCGCGGCATCCCCGACGCAGGGCGAGCGCCCCCTGAACGTAACCTTCACCGACACCTCCGTTGCGGGCAGCAGCCCTATCACGAGCTACCTCTGGAGCTTTGGTGATGGAACCAACAGCACCGACCCCAATCCCGCGCGGGTGTACACAACGGCAGGCACCTATACGGTCAAGCTCACCGTAACGACCGACGACGGCACCGACAGCAGCACGCAAGTCGACTTTATCAACGTTCGTGAAAAGCCCGTTGCCGATTTCAGCGCCAACGTAACCCGTGGTCCCGCGCCCCTCGCCGTGCAATTCCGAGATGCATCCACCCGAGGGACCGAGACCATCACCTCGCGCACCTGGGATTTCGGGGACGGCTCGACCAGCACTTCGGAAGACCCGAGCCACACCTACGCGGCTCCGGGTATCTATACGGTCAATCTCACGCTGAACACCACGTCGGGCCCCGTATCCGCCCGAAAAACCGGCTTTATTGTCGTAGACCCGGCGGTAAACTTTACAACCACGGCGGATAGTGGACGTGCCCCTGCCTTCGTCACCTTCACCGACACCTCAAACATCGGGTCCCTGACGGTATCGAAACGCGTCTGGGATTTTGGTGACGGCTTGACGAGCGAGGCACCGGCCCCCGTACACCAATACGTCGCGCCCGGCACCTATGATGTGTCCCTGACTCTGAGCACCGAACAGGGTGATGCCGTTCGGGTACGCATGGGGTTGATTAACCTCCGGCCTACCCCGGCGTTCACGGGAGAGCCCCGCTCTCATGCCGGCGGCCCCCATGCCGTCCAGTTTGAAGACCAGACGGATTCGGGTTCGCTCAAGATTAACGGATGGGATTGGAATTTTGGTGATGGGGGCCATAGTGCCGCCCAGAACCCATCCCACACCTTCGCCAAACCCGGACTCTATGCCGTCAGCCTGACCGTACTCACCGATATCGGAAACAGCATCACCACCCGCGAGGGCTATGTCTCAATTCGGCCGGAAGCCAAATTCTCCGCCGATGTTACGTCGGGTGTAGACAGTCTCACCGTGCAATTCACCGACGAGACGGATCCAGGCAACCTCTCGGTGTTGAGTTGGCTGTGGACCTTTGGCGATGGCAGCGAGAGCACATCACGGAACCCGAGCCACACGTACACCGAGCCAGGAACCTATACCGTTTCGCTAACCACACGTAGCAACGAAGGCAGCGACACCGAAACCAGGACGGGGCTCATCAAGGTAGCGCCGCTGGTCAAGTTTACGGGCAATCCCCTGACGGGCGAAGCACCGCTGGAAGTAACTTTCCGGGATGGCACCGACCCCGGCAAACTTAAAATAGCCGCCTGGAATTGGGAGTTGGGTGAAGGCGATCCGGTCATGGATGAAACCCCTGTCTATAGCTACGCCATACCGGGCATCTACGACATCAAACTGACCGTCACCACCGCCCAGGGCAATGCAACGACCACCCGCCTGGGGTATATAAAAGTCTTGCCGCCCCTATCCGCTATGGCCAATATCACGGCGGGATCCGGATCGGCATCGGTGGCATTCACCAACACCTCCGATGTGAGCCCCCTTACCGTGGAGTCCTGGCTCTGGGAGTTTGGCGACGGCACCACCAGTACCGCTGAAAATCCCACCCATAATTACACCACACCCGGAATTTTTGATGTAAAACTTTCCGTCACCACCGTAGAGGGCGTCAGTGCTACCAAAAGTGTCGCCTCCGTATCCATCGACCCCGTCCCTGCCTTTACCGCCGATGGCACCTTGGGTGTAGCCCCTTTTGCGGTACAGTTTACCGACACCTCAAACATCGGCAATCTAACCGTCACTGGATGGGCCTGGGACTTCGGGGATACAAGCACCGGCACCACCCAGAACCCACCCCATACTTTCACCACCTCGGGAACCTATGAAGTTTCGCTGACCATTACCACCGCACTCGGCAACACCCCGGCGGCGAGCACCACCATGATCAATGTCCTGCCTGCCCAGGATTTTAGCGCCGATGTAACGTCGGGACCGGCGGTGGTGGACGTCGTGCTTACCGATTACACGGCCATGGGCGTTACGGCCGTCACGAGCCGCACCTGGGACTTTGGCGATGGCACATCGATGACGGTTGCCGCGCCCACCGCCACCGTGTCCCACCGGTTCACCAACACGGGATCGGCCACCCTCGTCCGGCAGGTTACGCTCACACAGCACACGGCCCTGGGTGATGCCACCAGTGGCGCTACGGAAGCGATCACGATCTACCCCATCAGTTTCTCGGGAGATACGACAAATCAACCCCACAATCTAAACGTGGGTTTCACAGACAATACGGTTGAAGGGGATGTAACCATTAGCTCCCGTGACTGGGACTTCATGGATGGTGCCACCGCGACCACGGCGGGCAATTCCACGAACAACAATTACACCGAAGCCGGTAGCTATGCCGTAGAACTCACTATCACGACTTCACAAGGTAATATGGCGACGGGAACTATTGGCAGCCCGGTATTGGTGGAGCCCGTGGTGCTATACGCGGCCACCTCGGCGGTTGCCGGTGCGGCACCCCTCAGCATTGATTTTTCAGACCAGACCGTCCTCGGCAATCTTAGCGGTGTCACCCGCCGGTGGACGTGGGGCGACGGAAACACCGACGACATCGCCGGCGCAACCACCAGCCACACCTATACCACGGCGGGCTGTTACTCCGCCACGTTGGAATTGATAACGGATCAGGGAAACTACGATGACAGCAGTATGGCCATTGACATCGTCGTCGAAGATGCCGCCTCTCTCACCCCGACTACAACGGCCGATAACAACCAAGCGGGCATCATGTTTGACCTGATGGCCAATCGCGACCTTCGCGTCTATGCGTTCACCATGAACTTCACCGGCACCAGCGACACCAACACCATGCGCCTATACACCGCGGGCGTGACGAGCATAGGCAATGAGTCCACCCCAGGCGTCTGGACGATGGTCGACGACACGGTGTTCAGCAGCGGGACCGGTGTGATGATCGATACGGGCGATGTCCTGATGAATTCGGGCGATTTGTTCGGGTTCTATCTCTTGAATCGCACCGCCGGTACGACCAACAACAACATCTCCTACCAGTCGGGTACGGGCAACGTCATGTTTGACGGCGGCGATATCGAACTATTCA
>CAXBPH010000049.1:0-33060 GCA_963977445.1 uncultured bacterium
CTCGTCGTGTTGCAGGCGAAATGGCGGGAGGGAAGCGGGTTCCACGGCTTTGTCAACGATTCCGCCAATTCGGTACCATGGCAACTCCTGTGTTTCAACGTTCAGAAAGTATCCCCATGTCCCTTGTTTTACGCATTACATCGATTTCATTGCTCCTTGCGGTTACCACCATCGTTTATGCCGACACGCCCGAAGAATTCGCAACAACGGCCGCCCAACTCACCGCATCCAGAGAACACCCTTCCATGTTTGTGACGGCCCAACCGAAAGAGGGCCTGCGTAGCCTTGACGATCTTCGCAATGGGATTAGGTCAGGCCATGGAAAAGGGCTGTGGGAGGCGCTGTTGGCCCAGGTCGATAAACGGATGGGCACACCGGTCGTTGCGCCCCAGCAGATGAAAGATGGTCAGCCCGTCCTGCTGAACCGGTCCTATACGTTCGTTTCCCAGGCCGCCAACCGAATTCTCGATACCGCACTTGTGGCGCTGGTGTTGGACGACCGTCGCTATGTCGATGACGTGTTGCCCCAGATTATGTCCCTCTTCGACGAGGCCCAGTGGCCCGAATGGTCAGATCAGGCCCATCTGAATGTAGGACTCCATGCCGACCTGCGTCATGGCCAGCTGGTTATGCCCGTCGCGCTGGCCTACGATTGGCTCTACCCCCAACTTACCCCGGAGGAACGGGCAGCCATCATCGAGGGGCTGGATCGATGCGCTATCACCCCCTATAAAAAAGGCTATGAGGCCAATGAACATTGGATGCGACGGAGCAGCAACTGGATGACCGTGGTGCTCGGAGGTTTCGGTATTGCCGGCATGGCCCTCGGCCCCGATCACCCCGACAGTGCCATGCTGGTGGCCAACTCGCTGCCCATGATGGAAGCTTATCTCGATGTGCTTGGCCCCGAAGGGGAGTTCAACGAAAGCGTCCAATATGCGGGCTCCATGTCCTCGGTTGTTCGTTACTTTGTCGCCATGCGCTATGCCAGCGGCGGGGCGGATAATCCCTTTGAACGCCACTCCCTTGAAAAATTCTACACTTGGTACATGCTCATGACCTTCCCACCCGGGCGGGTGGCGGGCTTTGGCGATCCGGCACCCGATATGCCGCCGGTTGTGGTGCCCATCGCTGCGGTGGCATCTGCCACACAGAATCCCCAGCTCCAGTGGTTCTACGAGCAATACAACGAAAAAATGCTTGAATCGCATCGAAATCGTTCCTTGGAATTGCTCTACTACGACGCCAGCCTTCAGGGCGTTTCACCCGACGGCGTCCTGCCGCTGGGTAAGGCCTATCACTACCAGGGGCACGTCGTCAGCAGCCGCAGCAGTTGGGACCCCACGCGTTGCGTGTCGGTGGTCTATGGCAAATCCGGCAGGGAGGCCTACCACGGTCACGCCGATTGGGGCCAGGTCTGCATCGATGGCTATGGGGAGCGCTTGCTCGTCGACCTCGGCTCAACACCGGGCTACCCCAAAAGCGCCACCGAGCGGTATTACAACTACCAACAATACGGTCACAATGTTTTTATGTTTGGTGAAAACGAAACGGGTGGCGTCTCCCTTCGTGAAAAAGGGCGCTATGGCGAAACCGTCTGGTCGGCCTTTGACGCGGAACGGGGTGCCGCCTGGACGATGGATTTGAGCCACGTCTACGACGAGGGCGCGCAGGTATCCCGGACGGTCGTACACCTGCTTCCGAATGTGGCGGTTGTCCTAGATACGGCTAAACTCGCTTCGACCGATAAAATCAGCATGCGCTGGCACGTGGCTGGCGAGACCGCTCCAGAGGACGACGGTAGTTTCGTCGTGGTCGGAAAACAAGGCTCCCTGGTGGGGCGGACCATGCGTCTTGATGGGGAGGCCACCCTGACGGCAAAACACCATGAGTACGTGGCACCCTACAATACCCATCGCCTTGGTGCAGAGTTCAAGCAACGAAAGGAACCGTTCCTTGATATGGAGATGACCGACGACCGGTGCCAGCTGTTGAGCCTCTTTGCGGTCTTCGAATCCGGCAGCGATCTGGGGCGCTGGGAATCGGTGGAGGATGGTTGGAAAATTACCACGGCAGAAGGCCCGGTTGAAGTCAAATTGGCCGGAAATCGCCTGCTGGTTGAAGGCCCTGGAGAACGAGTCTGGGACGTGGAGACCGTGGTGCCGACCGAGTGAGTTTACTCAACGGCGGTCCAGTAACCGGGTTGTTTGACTTCGGCATGTTTCACTATGAAGCGGTTGCTCGATGTTGAAACAGCAAAGCCCAAGGTTTTTCAGAAGGTGTAGGAGAGAGTGTTTTGTGTAAGTTGTTTTAATGTAAGTGTTTATGTGTGATGGTGCGCTCTTGGCACGATCCTCGCCTTAGTAAGTTCAGTTAGGGCAACAGCCAATGACTGCGGTAGAAATCGCTAACCCCTATAGGCGGCGATCAGCCCAGTCTGCAGAGTAAACGGCAACATAAACCGAAACATTGAAGGAGACTTACCATGAGCAACATGACCTGCACACAGAACACCACCACGTCCCCCTGGGGAGGTTTTCGCGACTTGGAGCACCAGTTGGATCGTATCTTCCACGGTGCCGCGACACCCAGCGCCAGCGGTTCCTGGGTCCCTGCGATTGACGTCTATGAAACCAACGACGCCTATATGATGGAAGCCGATCTGCCGGGTCTGAAGAAGGAAGATATTGATCTTCAGATTATCGAAGACCGGGTAACCCTTCGTGGCTCACGGAAACGCGCCGAACAGACTGACGAGCAAGGCTATCGGCGCTACGAACGGGCGGCCGGCGATTTTGAACGGAGCTTCCGCATTCGCGGTGGCGTGGATGCGGAAAAGGTAGAAGCCAAGTTTGAGAACGGCGTCTTGACGGTCACCATGCTCAAACCCGAAGCGACCAAGCCCCGACATATCGAGGTAAAAGTCAGCTAAGTTTTTTCCCAAGACCATGCCTGGAGCCCTCCGCTACACCTGTCGTGTAACCGGGGGGCTCCTTTTTTCTCTACGTCCCCAGGTTAGGAAGAGTCCTGACGTGTTTTGATTTTTTGCGAAGCGTCCGTCCGTCGCGGGGGTCTTCCCGTCTGGAATTTGCGAACGGAGCAGGGTGCTGTTAGAGTCACTCGGAAGCAGAATTTTCTCCCCACTGGAAACACCAAACGAGAATTGGATAAGCCCCGTGATCGATCGAAAACGCACTTTATCCCACGCCGAACTTCTTGAACTCAAACGGTGGAATACGCCAACCATCTACAATGGGTGGGAGCAAATTACCCGCCACGATGCAGCGGAAGAGGGGTTCAACCTGGAGGAAAGCACCGACTTCATGCCCCAGATGGGACCCATGGTGGGCTATGCGGTAACGGTGGTCGCCGAGCCGGGCAACCCGGATCATAAAGCCAATAATCCCGACGCCCCCGCCGAATATCTTCGCTATGTGGCCTCCATACCGGGACCCAAAATAGTTATCGTGCAGGATTTGGACAAGCCACGGGTACTCGGTTCGTTTTGGGGTGAGGTGAATGCCAACTGGCACCGGGCGCTCGGGTGTGTCGGCACCATAACCGACGGTGCCATTCGTGATTGGGACGAGATGTGCAACGCGGGGTTCAAAGCGTTGGCCCAACGATTTTGCGTCGGCCATGCCCACAGTTGGCCCGCCCGCTGGAACTGCGATGTGGAAGTCTTCGGGCGTACGATTCAACCGGGCCAGTTGATACATGCCGATAAACATGGCTTTCTGGTCATTCCTGAGGAGGATGAAACGCAGCTGCTGGATGCCGCACGTTTCATGGATGCCAATGAGTGCAAGACGGTGATTCCTGCCGGCCGTGACGCCTGTGGTAAAAGTTACGATGAAATTCTTGCCGACATGAAAGCGGCGGGAGCGGCCTTCGGTGCAAACGTGAAAGAGAAATTCGGGAATCGGGGAGAGTGGTAGTCAAAGGCCTTCGGGTTGCCTTCGCAGGACACCGGGCCGTATAACAGGGCAGACGACACGTGAGAAATCTTTAATGAGATACGACGGGTGCGCTATGCCGTCGAAGGGAGTGAACATGGTTTTCCGTATTATGACTATCGCGATTCTGGTAGGTGTTGCCACTACGTCACCGGTTTCTGGAGAGGACTTGGACATCGACCCCGGTGCGGACCATCTGATTACACTGTGGCCCGAGTTGGATGGGGCGTCCCGATACAGCATCCAGGAAGACCAGGGCGATGGCGTGATTCGACTCTCCAACGTGGAAAATCCCACATTGGCCGTATATCTCGCGCCCCACACCGGCGCAAGCACACCGGCCGTATTGGTGTGTCCTGGTGGTGGTTATGCGAAACTCGCCTATAACAAAGAAGGTACCGAAGTGGCGGAATGGCTCAATTCACTGGGCATCTCCGCTGCGGTGCTGAAATACCGCGTGCCGGGCAACCGCGCAGGTGCGTTGGCAGACGCGCAGCGCGCCATGGGCCTGCTGCGACACCATGGGGAGGAATGGCATATTGACCCGGAACGGATTGGTATCCTCGGGTTTTCCGCCGGGGGACACCTTGCGGCGTGTGCGAGTAACAATTTTGCCGAACGTAGCTATGTAGCCGTCGACGACGCGGACGCCTTAAGTAGCCGACCGAACTTTAGCGTCCTGGTCTATCCGGCTTACCTGGGCGGTGCGGATTTGGCGCTCGTGCCCGAGGCACCGGTTTCGGGCAACACGCCGCCCGCGTTTATCGTGCAGACACAGGATGACAAGCACTACATCGACAGTAGTATTTCTTATTATGTCGCCCTCAAGAATGCGGGAGTCTCGGGCGAGCTTCACGTCTATCCGAAAGGTGGTCATGGTTACGGGCTGCGTCCTTCGGAGAATGCCGTCTCGACCTGGCCAACCCTGTGCGGACGATGGTTGAAGACAATTGGCGTGCTTTCCAAAGACTAATGGGCATCGCCGGGAGGGGTCGATGGCGAAGCATCCGATTTGCCTGTCGGAAGGTCCTCCAGGTATCGGGATAGGAGTTCGCGGAGCGGCCCGATTTTTACTGGTTTACTCAGGTAGTCGGACATGCCGGCCTGCAAGCACTGCTCCCGTGAGCCTGGGAGAGCGTTCGCGGTGAGCGCAACAATTGGTGTGGTCTCGTGTGCGGGCAGCAGTCGGATTGCGCGGGTCGCAGCGTATCCATCCATCACGGGCATTTCGCAATCCATCAATATGACGTCATAGGCCGATTTCGCGGCAGCGTCGACAGCCTCCTGGCCGTTATTTACAGAATCCGCACGTAAATTGAGCCGGTCAAGCATCTTGACGGCGACCTTCTGATTCACTATGTTGTCGTCGGCAACTAAGATACGAGGGCGTTCCGATTTTTCGAGCTCGATAACGGTGTGACGGGTCAGCATGTCCGTGCTGGTCTCCGTGCCCGTCGTAGCGCTTCGGGAAGACTTGGCCTTGTTTATCATGCAACGAAGACATTCCAATAGACTCTTTTCAGTGACGGGCATGGGTAAATAGGCGGAAAATCCGGCTTCACTTGCCAACCGTGCCTGACCGCGTTGGCTCATCGTGGAAAGCAATAACATGTCAAGGGGGCGGTCATTGGAGAGTTTCGATAATTGATGACCAAGCTCCAGACCGTTCATCTCTGGCATTTGGAATTCGATGATAGCCAAGTCGAAATGCCGCCCTTCGTTTTGCTCCGCCTGCACCCGGGCCAACGCAAGGCTGGGGCGGTCAACAAGCGTAACTTCCATCCCCACGGCAGCTAGCTGTTGGACCATCTGATCTTGGTGGGGCTCGGTATGATCCACAACGAGGACTCGCTTTCCTTGAAACACGTCCTCTGAAATGGGGCTACGTTCATTCTTGCGATCAACGATGGGGAATTCGACAGTAAACCAGAATTCTGCCCCCTCGCCTTCCTTGCTTTTTACCCCGATTTCTCCATTCATACGCTCAACGAGATTCTTGCATATGGAAAGGCCGAGCCCCGTACCACCATACTTCCGCATCGTAGATGCGTCTGCCTGAATAAATCGTTTGAAGATATGGACTACCTTGTCGGCAGGTATTCCAATGCCCGAGTCCTTGACGGATATGTAAAGTCGGAGCGAGGAACTATCCTCAGACAGGACGTTTGTACGCAGAACGATCTCACCAGAATCAGTGAACTTCAGGGCATTCGTGAGAAGATTTAATATTATTTGTCGGAGTCGACCTGGATCGCCTTCCACGCAGTGGGGAAGGGGAGATTCAAAGAGGCAATACAGCTCTATATCCTTGGCGGAAGCTTGCTTGCCGAGGATGTCGATACAGTCCTCGATAGTATTTCGAATGTCGAAGGAAATACGTTCGAATTCGAGTTTTCCGGATTCTATTTTTGAGAAATCGAGGATGTCGTTGACAATGGATAGCAGGCGATCCGCAGATTGTTGAATGATTCGCGCATATTCTTCCTGCTCATTTTGCAAGCCGGAATCACAAAGCAATTCCGATATGCCGATGATGCCATTCATGGGCGTGCGAATTTCATGACTCATGGTGGCTAGAAAATCGGACTTGGCCTCGTTTGCGGACTGGGCCTCTTTTGCCAGAATTTCCGCCCGTACCGTCGCCTCAATGAGGTCCATGTTCTGTTTGCGCAACGACGCCTGCGCGGTGGCAAGTTGAAGACGTTCTTCTTCCAATTCGCTGGTACGCGCCTCAACTTCCCGCTCGATCGTTGTGTTGGTAGCCTGAAGTTTTGCTTTTTGATCCGCCTCCAGCCGCATGTCTCGCTGGCCGAGCAGGCATTGCCAGATTAGGAAAATGTCTTCAAACACAACCCAGGCGGCGTGTTCTACCCATCGCCATTGCGGCGCGGTGACCACGCCAAAAATGGATTGGGGCCAAAAGTAACTTCGAACTACGTGGTCGACAGTCACCACGACCGAGGCTGTCAGGAGGACGCGCCAGTCGCGATACATGGCCAGAAAAGCAAGTGAGCCGAAGATGTGAAAATGAGTCTCGATGCGTCCACCCGTCAGATGAATGAGCAGGGCCCCCATAATCATTTGACCGGCCGCAATAATGTGACGGGTGAATGGCTCACCGGGTCGGGTCAGCGCCAGAAATACGGGATAGAATGTGGCTATGCCCCCCAGGAATATGGCGGCTATGAGATGAGGGTGCAGCCGACTGTCTATACCCGACCATGTCAGCGGGGTCAGCCAGAGCGCTGCTGCGATGGCCAGAATCCATTGGATTGGCATGAGTATGACAAAACTCTGGTCGACCCGTCGGCACAAACGTCCGAATGACTCTTGCCAGAGGGTACGTCCGTCTTCGTGGAACGTTTCCGTAGTGGTGGCTGAGGTCATGAGTTCATCACGATGGCGTTTCCTTTTGGGGGGCGGCAACGGGGCATCCAAATACCGGGATACCTGTCCGGGGGGAGGTGTCGCCCTGTGCGATGGCTTCCAAGGCAAGGCTCCCGTAGCTCGTCCCTGCGTGCCCCCGCGATGCGGTAATACCGCCTTCATAAATTAGCCGACCATCCGGACCATAGACCAGAGTGGTGCCGGATAATACTACGCCAAAGGTGTTGGTTATCGAAGCGCTATCGTCTTCGATTATTTCAGCGTGGGGCAGACGTTGGGCTGCGCTGTGGTTGCTGCCGAAAAGCCAGCCCGTTGGAGCTCTCGAGGGCACGGGGAAGACCACATAGGTCTGATAGCTTGAAGGGTTACGGCTGAGTACACGGTCCAGTTCCGAAATGCTTGCGGCGGTGCAGGGGCATCGGGGGTGTACGAAGAACAGGAGTGTAGGGCCTTGTTTTGAGGAAAGTAGTGGGATGTCATCGGGCCAGTACGCGGGAGAATTCGTGTCGGTAGTGCCCGAGAATTCGTAGGTGTAGAGTCCGAAAAAGCCTACCGCAAGGCCCGTGAGCCAAAGAAGAAATATTGCCACGTGATACGAAGCGTAGCCATTCGGTCTGGAAGGGGGGGCGAGTTGGGCAGATCCTGCGTCTTGGAGAGGAGAAAGATTGACGTGGACACGGGGTAGCCTTAGCAACCAGTAACGGTGATACATGTCTACAGAAATCTGCCTCATGGGCCTCACATGTATTTTTTGTATGCCCCTCCTGATAACCAGTTTAGCACAACGCTACGGTGTTTTCGTGTTTTGAACTGATTGATCAAGAGTTATTTTGCTTTGAGTAGTTTTTCGATGCTTGCAGACCGCTGAATTTGGATATGCCTGCACGAAATCATCCATCCGTAGACGTGTTAACATGCATATTTACGCGAAAAAGACACGAGCTCAAGGTCGAGACGAATGCACTCATGGCGTTTGCCTTCCGTATAGTTGAATTGTATAATTCAACTGGACGATTGAATTTGGAGTGGGAGGGATTACGGTTGCGCAAAGACGGGGAATCAACACGAGGACGAATACTGGATGCGGCGCTGCAGCTTTTTGGTGAGAAAGGCTTCTATCACACCACCAATGCGGAAGTTTGTGAATCAGCCCAGGCCAATATTGCGGCCATCAATTATCACTTTCGCACGAAGGAACAACTCTACAAAGAAGTTTGCCAATACGCGATTGCATCCATCAACGAATTGTATCCGCCAGAGGGAATTGTCGAGCCTGCCATGTCACCGGAGGGGCGATTACGCGCCCACATTGCGTCGTTGATCATGCGATCACGTGTAACAGGTTCCTTGCGCTACTACCACAACTTGCGGATGATGGAGACCTTCAATCCGACGGGGCTTGTCGATGAGATTTGGCAGGACTGGTTTCGTCAGCACACAGACGTCTCCATGAAAATTATTCGTAAGCTGGTCGGGCCCGGGGCGCAGGAAGTGGATGTTGCCCGGTGCCAACTCAGTCTTGCGGGACAGTGTTACTTAGCGAATTCTATGTACATCTCTGGCAAATACGTCAAGGATGGAGGCAACCACCTGGACGACGAGCAGGCGGTAATTGATCATATATATATTTTTACCTGTGCTGGTATTCAGGCGGCAATAGATAAAATTAAAGCAAGGACCCGTTAAATATGCCCCAACTCATGCGGCACTTCGCCCGCGTAATCGTAAGGTTGCAAAATCGGAAGCCATGGCATCCGATTTTAGTGACCATGATACCCCTGTTTGTCAGCGCGTGCGCTCACCTTACGCCAGCGGATCGCGTGCAAGAATCGGAGAATTTACCCGACTCCTTCACGCTCTATGGGGCCACGGAGGCCACTCCCGAAACGTGGTGGAACAGCTTTAATTCTCCTGAGTTGGATCGGTTGGTATCTTCGGCGCTCGATGGCAATTTCTCGATAGAGCAGGCCGTAGCCCGTATTAAGCAGGCCAGCGCTGTGGTCGAGCAGACGGGGGCCTTGCGCCGTCCGTCCCTTGGGTACAGCGGTGATGCCGCGATAAGCCGTAGGCGCACCGAATTGGGTGGGGAGAATCGCAGATTGACGCCGCCACGCGCCGCTTAAATGGATTGAATACCCTGCTGGGTGCGGCCAATAGTACCGCCAACGGCAGCAGCCTTCTCACCGGGGTTCAGGCCTATCAACGGAGCCGTGATGGCGTGGCTTCGATCCTTGCCCCCTCTCCGGCGACTGCGGTTACGGTGGATACGGATACCTATGGGCTGGGTCTCAGCGCGAGCTATGAAGTGGACCTGTGGGGCCGTTTGCGTGCCGACGAGACCGCTGCGCTGACCAGTTTTGAAGCCACTCGGGAAGATGCGCACACGATTATGCTCAGTGTTGCCAGTCAGGTCGTGTTGACTTGGCTCGATCTCCTCGAAGTGGGCCAGGTGTTGGATGTGGTTCGGGGTCAATTGGAAACCAATAAGACCAATTTGGGACTCATCGAATTACGTTACCGCAGCGGTCTTGCCACGGCCTTGGACGTGTATCAGCAGCGTCAGGCTATCGCGGAGACAGAATCGGTTCTCCCCCTCTTCGAAGCGCAATATGAGCTGAACAAACATACGCTGGCGATTTTGCTGGGCAAAGCGCCCCGAACTGATTTGGAACTCACCGAACAGGCCTATGCGTTGCCCGGTGCGCTGCCGGACTATGGGATTCCTGCCGACTTGCTGGCCCGACGGCCTGATGTGCGTGCTGCAGGGCTTCGACTGCGATCGGCCGATTGGAGTGTGGCTGCGGCACGGGCCGATCGTCTGCCCCGTTTGCAATTGACAGCCAGTCTCAGCAGCGATGTGGCGACTTTAGGGGCCCTTTTTGACAACTGGTTTGCCCAACTGGCAGGCAGTGTTACGGGGCCAATTTTTGATGGAGGTCGCCGAAAGGCAGAAGTGGAGCGAACCCGGGCCGTTGTTGATGAGCGGCTCGCGGCCTACCGCTTGTCCGTTATAACCGCGATTGCCGAAGTGGAAGATGCCCTCGTCCTGATTGATCGTCAAATCGCTTTTTCCAAGGCATTGGACCTTCAGTTGGAGGCGGCACAAAACAGTCATCGTGAGGCCCTTGGGCGCTATCGAAAAGGACTTACAGATTACCTGCCGGTGCTTACGGCACTTCGCAATCGGCAGGGGTTGGAACGAGACGTTGTGGAAGCAAAGCATGACCTGTTGACCTACCGTGTTCAACTGCACCTCGCATTGGGCGGTGATTGGATGGCTGGTCAATTCGATAGGGTAGAAGGAATGAAAAAATGACGCATTCGGGTTCGAATGATACGCCCCCCCGGCATAATACGGCCGTAGAAATTCTGTTTCTGATGATGAAAGCGATCATACCTCTTGCCATTCTTGGCGGTGGTATCGCCGTGGTCTACATCATGGTGGAGACCGCACCACAGCCTCAGAAAGCCCCGCACCACCGTCGCGCGCGTTTGGTTACGGTGGTAGAGGCCGAACGCACGGCCCACCCCCTTCGCGTGGAAGCGTCTGGGAAAGTACTGGCTGCCCGCGAAGTGACACTGAACCCCCAGGTGGCGGGTGAAGTAATCGAGGTTAGTCCGGCGCTCGAGCCGGGGGGACATTTCGAGAGTGGCCAGTTGATAGTGCGGGTCGAGTCCACCGACTACGAGCTTGCGGAAAAAATGCGCCAGGCGGAATTGACTCAAATGGAAGCTCGTCGCGTCATGGAGCAGGCTAGCCAGGATGTGGCCAAACGGGAATACGACATTCTGGGTGAGTCGCTGAACGACGATGAAAAGGCCCTGGTCTTGCGCGAACCCCAACTTACAGCGGCTTCGGCCGATGTTTCAGCGGCCCGTGCCATGCTGGAAGATGCCCGCCTCGACCTGCAGCGGACGACCGTGAGTGCGCCCTTTGATGCCCAGGTGGTGGAAAAGTTTGTTGATCTGGGTACGCGCCTGACTATCCAGACGCCGATTGTGCGTCTGGTGGGTACAGATACGTATTGGATTGACCTCAAAGTGGAGCAGTCGAACCTGCGTTGGATCAAGTTTCCTGAAGGCGACAAACCGGGTTCTGTGGTCATGATACGGCACCCGAAGATCTGGGGGCCCGATGCGTACCGCGAGGGCCATGTAATCAGGCTCTTGCCCGATCTTGATTCGGAAGGCAGTATGGCCCGTGTGCTGGTTGCCGTCGATGACCCCCTCGGCCTTAAACCGGAAAATGCCTCCGCACCGAAACTGCTCGTGGGTCAGTATATCCAGGCAGAAATCGAAGGCACTATCTTGGACGATATGGTCGTGGTTGATCGGAGCTTGCTGCGGAACGGCGACTTCGTCTGGATTATGAATGCCGAAAATATGCTGGTTGTTCGGGCGGTGGACATTGCCTACCGAGGATTGGAGGATGCCCTCGTGCGTGGTGGCCTCGAGGATGGTGAACGTATCGTTATTACCGATATCGCGACCGTGGCCGAGGGCATGGAACTGCGCTTGGATGGCGATGAAGAAGACTCACCCAAATCAGCCGAAGCCGTGACCGAAGGGGCTAAATCATGAAGACGCCGGACCTGACCGGGCCGATTGCATGGATGGCACGGCATGGGGTGGCACCGAACATCCTGATGGCGGTGTTCATCATGGGTGGCCTCTTTATGACCACCAAGATCAAGCAGGAAGTCTTTCCGAATTTTGACCTCGATACCGTTACCATTGTTGTCCCTTTTCCGGGGGCAAGCCCGGAGGAAGTGGAAGAAGGCATCATCCTCGCTATTGAAGAGGAAGTGCGCTCGCTTGACGGGGTAGATGAAGTGCTCGCCGTCGCCTCTGAGGGCCGTGCGACGGTAACCGTCGAAATACTGCTTGGTGCCGACCCCCAGAAGATTAACCAGGATGTTCAGCAGGCTATTGCTCGAATTCGAGTCTTTCCAGAAGACGCGGAAGAGCCCATAATCGCCTTGAGTGTGCGGCGACGCGCCGTTGTCGACTTGCAGATCTATGGTGATGTGGACGAGTGGTCCCTCCGTCAGGCGGCCGAGCAAGTACGTGATGGGCTGCTTCAACACCCAGATATTTCCCAGGTGGACCTCGAAGGGGTGCGAGATCTGGAAATACACATCGAGATTCCCCAGCACACCCTCCGTCAATACGGAATGACACTGAGCGAGGTCGGGCAAATTGTGCGACAGTCTGCTTTCGACCGTTCTGGTGGTAAGGTTGAGACCAGCGCTGGTGAAATCCTGCTTCGCGTGCAGGAGCGCCGCGACTGGGCCCGGGAGTTCGAGAATATCCCTATTATTTCCTCGAGCGACGGTGCAATTGTACGCCTCGGCGATATTGCCACCATTCGCGAGGGCTTTGAAGACAGCGACACCTACGCAACTTTCGAAGGACAACGTGCCATCGCCATGACGGTCATCCGCGTGGGCGATCAGACCCCCATTGGCGTGGCGGAGGGGGTGTACGAGTCCATGCCGCGTATATTGGCGGCATTGCCACCCGAAGTGAATTTTACGGTCGTGGATGACGATTCTGAGATATATCGTCAACGTCTGGAGTTGCTACTCAAGAATGGTTTGCTTGGCCTGGTGCTCGTCATGTTGACGCTCTCCATGATTCTCGAGTTTCGGCTGGCTTTCTGGGTGATGATGGGCATCCCGACATCCTTTATGGGTGCGTTGTTGTTTCTGCCCGGTTTGGATATCTCCATCAACATGGTGTCCATGTTTGCCTTCATTCTGGCCTTGGGTATTGTCGTGGATGACGCTATCGTGGCGGGCGAAAATATCTACGAATATCGCCAGCGCGGCATGAGCCATATGGAGGCAGCCATACGGGGTGCCCAGGATATGGCCATTCCAATTTCCTATTCGATTCTCACCAACGTCGTTGCCTTTCTTCCGATTCTCTTCATTCCAGGGATTTTTGGAAAGATATGGGCTGTGATTCCCCCCGTGGTAATTATTGCCTTTCTGATTTCCTGGGTCGAAGCCCTATTCATCCTTCCCGCGCACCTTGCCCATGTGAAAGAAGCGGGTACCCACGGTATTGGCGGAAAGCTGCATGGTATGCAGCAGATGGTGGCCAACGGTTTCACCGTTATCGCAAAACGACTTTATGGTCCCTTCATCGATATCGCCGTACGCTGGCGTTATGCCACTATCGCGGTCATGATTGTGATCCTTGCGCTCGTTCTGGCGCTCCCCGGAAGTGGGCGAATGGGTTTTGTGCTCATGCCTCAAATTGAGAGTGAATATGCCCAGGCAACGGCCACGTTACCGGTCGGCGCTCCCCGTGAACATGTAGATGCTGTCGTTGACCGCCTGGTCGCCTCGGCACAAGCTGTTCTGGCCGAGAATGGCGGCGAAGCATTGGGTAAGGGGGTGTCGGCGTTGGTCAAGGAGAATGCCATTGAAGTGCGGGCCTATCTCGTGGAATCGAGTCTGCGTGACCTCTCCACCGCTCAGGTAACCAACATGTGGCGTGAGCGACTGGGGGGTGAAATGCCTGGACTGGAAACCCTCCGGTTTGCCGCAGATGCCGGTGGGCCAGGACGGGGACCAAAAGTCTCTATTGAGCTTTCCCACCGGGACGTACCTACGCTGGAGCGTGCTGCGGAAGCCGTGGCGGATCGTCTGGAAGACTTTGCCGTCGTGAAAGACATTGACGACGGCTATACGCCCGGCAAAACCCAGCTCGATTTCCGCATTACTGACGAAGCAAAGTCTCTCGGGATGGATGCCGACAGTATCGCTCGCGCCGTTCGATCGAGTTTCTTTGGCGTGGAAGCCATCCGACAGCAGCGTGGGCGCAACGAAATTACGGTACGCGTTCGATTGCCAGAAGCAGAGCGAAACAGCGAATCTAGTCTGGAGAATCTTATCGTGGCCACGCCAGATGGTGGGGAAGTGCCCCTCTATCAGGTTGCCGATGTTACGCGCGGTCGGGCCTACACCGATATAAATCGCCGTGATGGCCGCCGTGTTGTGACGGTGACGTCCAACGTGGATCCCGTCAGTGAGACAGGCAAAGTGCTGGCCGACATGAAGGATATCGTTCTGCCGGAAGTAATGCTGGACTTCCCGGGCCTGAGTTTTTCTTTTGAAGGACGGCAGGCCGATCAACGGGACTCGATGGTGGCCCTGCGCAATAACTACGTGATTGCACTGGTCATAATCTACGTCTTGCTCGCCATTCCTTTTCGGAGCTATATTCAACCCATTATTGTCATGACGGCTATTCCTTTCGCGGGGGTAGGCGCTATCCTGGGCCATCTTCTCATGGGCTTTAATCTCTCGGTGATTTCGGTAATGGGAATGATAGCCTTATCCGGCGTGGTAATTAATGACGCCCTGGTTATGGTCGACTACGCCAACAAACTACGACGGGAGGGATATTCGGCGGCCGAGGCCATCGAAAATGCCGGTATTCGTCGATTCAGACCTATCTGGCTTACCACCATGACCACCTTTTGCGGCGTGGGTCCCATGATCTTTGAAACGTCCCGACAGGCCCGTTTTCTCATTCCCATGGCTCTATCCCTCGGGTTCGGGATAGTTTTTGCAACGGCGATTACGCTGGTGTTGGTGCCAGCGCTTTACATGGTCGTAGAAGATGCGACGAGTGCAATGCGCTTTTTCTTGCCGGGATCCCATTCAGATAGTGCTGAGGAGGTCAGCGAAGACGCCCCGGCATCGCCCACGTCTGCGCACTGAGGCTCGCGTGACGAGTTTGTAAAAATACATCCAATTGTCGTACAACAATGGCCCATGGGTGGCTGGGTCTTCTCGATCGCCGTCATGCTGATTTTTACCTGTTGACGGAGATTAGCGTCTGCTTGTCAGAAAGTATAGTCTTTGTGCGTACAGGTGCCTCTCCAATCCTTACCGATGACAATGAGGCAGGACGAAGATGCCGGTGCAAATCGAAACAGTCCTCCGACCCAAGTGTACTGTAGTGTTCCAATAAGGCGACCATGGATCAAAAAGGAATAAAATCAGTTGCGGCACGATGAATTTAAGTATGACATTGTGATTTATGGCGGCACTCCGGCTGGGATTGCCGCCGCCGTAGCCGCGGCGCGCATGGGCCGCTCGGTCGCACTTATTGATACCCATGGGCATTTTGGTGGCATGGCGGCGAGTGGGCTCGGGAAGAGTGACGTAGAAAATCCCCAATATATTGGCGGGCTCTTTTCCACGTTTACGGCGGGGGTTCGCGCTTACTATGACAGGCGATTTGGCTCGGGCTCCAAGGAATCGCAGAGGTGTAAAGACGGTTTCTACTATGAGCCCCATGTGGCCGAGCTTGTATTCGAGGGTATGCTCGCCGAACACCCCGGCATAGTGCCCTTCAAGCGCCATCGACTGACGGGGGTGACGGTGGAGACGGGACAACTCAAGGCCATTGCGCTCCTCGATATGGATGGGGATCGCACGGTTACGCTGGACGGCAAGGTGTTTCTCGACGCAGGCTACGAAGGCGATCTCTACGCGAAGGCGGGCGCAGGCTTTCGACTGGGGCGGGAAAGTCGCGACGTTTTTGAGGAAAGTCTTGCGGGGCATATCTACTATGATTTTGACAATGGCGTTGCCCTGCCGGAGAGTACGGGCGTTGGGGATGACGGGCTACCCGCATGGACCTACCGACTATTTCTCTCCACCGACCCCTTTGACAGTGTTTCTATTACGTCACCGCCCGACGACTATGATCGGAAATTGTTCACGCCCTATTTCGAAGATCTCGAAGCAGGCAGGCTGGGCGGCCCCAAGGTGTTTTACGAAGGCAGAGGCTACTATCCCGCCCATTTCAATACCATGGTTCGGGCCCTCTCTGTCACACGGATGCCCAATGGAAAAGCCGACGTAAATATTAATCCCCGGCCCCTCGCCTTTCCCTTTCCCGAAGAAAATGCGGGTTATGTGGAAGGGGACTGGGATACGCGTATGGCCATCGAAAAACGCCATCGGGATTTGTGTCTCGGCCTCCTCTGGTTTCTGCAAAATGACGACGAAGTGCCTGTAGCGGACAGGAACGTGGCGCGCGAATACCAATTGCCCTGCGATGAGTTTATCGACAATGGCAATTTCCCGTGGCAACTCTACGTGCGTGAAGCCCGAAGGCTCGAAGGTTGTTACACGATTACGCAGCACGATGTGTCCGTGGGGGAGGGCGTGCCCCGGGAATTCCAACATGACGACGTTATCGCCATGGGGGAGTTTCCCATAGACAGTTTTCCCGTGCACAAGCGGCAGCCCGGCGATACAATTGTATTGGAGGGGTATCTTGGCATGTTGGGCCACTTGACCCGGCCCTACAAGATTCCCTACCGCGCCATGCTGCCCAAAGAGATTGATGGCCTGATTGTTCCCGGTGCCCTTTCCGCCTCCCACGTCGCCTACTCCTCGATTCGCATGGAGCCGACCTGGATGGCCCTGGGCCACGCCGCTGGCATCGCTGCTCACCTCGCTATACAGCATGAATGCCCCCCCCGAGCCGTTCCGGTAGAAACGTTGCGAGAAATGCTCCGCGCGCAGGGGCAGGTGGTAGATCCTCCGTCGAAGTGTTGAAGGTTTCGCTCACAGATTTTTCGGAACTTTGTGGCGAGCAGATAATTTAGGCGTTCTGCAGATAGTTCAATTGTTTTCCATCTCGGTGACTGCTATAGTTTTCTGAGGTCGCAAGGCCCGTGGGATTCTGGTTTTGTCTCGCACGGAAGTGCGCCGGGTTCTACAGAAATTTTTGATGTGTTTGTGCATGTAGATTGCTGCCCCGTTGCAGGGCTGCGTGTGGCAAACCAAAACAATCTAACGGGAGAGTGGCATATGTATCGGTATTTCACCAAGGGGTTCATAGCCATTGCAATGATATTGGCTGCGGCCGGTTCGGCGCAGGCACAGGGGCCCATCGGCAATGATCAGTATGCCTTTAAGGTATATGCCGTTGATGTAGGCTTCTACCCGATTATTCAGGTCTATTTTCGGACCTGGGACCAGAATCGGGACCCCCTGCAGAATGTAAACTATGCGAATATCGGGTTGATGGTGAAAGGCCGTAACTACGAGCCCACTATCTTTGATCCTCAGACCCGTCAGACCCAATATACTATCGAGACCCTGCAAAACCGCCAAGAAGGCTTTCGTACCGTATTGGTCCTCGATTGTAGTCTCTCCATGGCCGGAAAGCCCTTTGCCGACGCCCAGAACGCCCTCATTCGCTATGTGGAGGCCAAACGACCGACGGACCAGATTGGGATAATCGCGATACGGGATGAGGCAGAAGGTTTTCAGCTGGTTTCCGGCTTTGAAAAAGACCCCACCTTGCTCTATCAGCGCATTTCGGATATCAAGTGTGATGGCAAGAGCACCCGGCTCTACGACGCCATCGCGGGTGCTATCGAAATGAGCGCTTCTGCTTCCCAGGGGGGAACCAGCAATGCGAGCAACGAACGGGCCGTATTGAATTCTATCGTGGTCTTTTCCGATGGGCACGACGAAGGCAGCGCGGTGGCCCGTGATGAGCTGATGAATCGTATTGGACAGATGCCTGTTCCGGTGCCAATTTTTTCACTGGCCTATTCAAAATCCAACACGGAACACTTCCGAAATCTGGAAGCGCTGTCCAAAGGTAGTTTTGGTCGCTATTGGACCCACACCGATTCTCAGGAGTTGTCCGCCACGGTTCAGAAAATTCATCAGATCAATCGCTCTGACTATGTCGTCAGCTTTCGCTCCTACGTGGAGGTGGATGGCGGTAAGCACCCCTTCAAGATCGGCCTGAGCTACCCCTCCAACTCGGGACGTTTCATCTGGGAAGATGGTGTGTTCGAGGCCATCGACTCGCCCGCGCAGCATATCCCAGAGACCCGTGATCAGTATATGTACGCTCAGTCGATGATTCCTGTCCTGCCAAATGGATGTCCTTATGTAGGCTGCGAGGCCCAAACGACGGCAATGCCCGCGCCCGCTCCGGTCCCCGCACCGGCACCGGCACCGCCTGTGGCGGCACCCGTAGCGCCCGAAGCCTTGAGTGTGGAACCGGCTCCTGCGGCCAAAGCGAGTGACCAGTCGTCGGATGAGGGTGAGGAGGCGGAGCCCAAGTCATTCCTCGATGAGAACGGTGCACTGCTTGGGCTGGGTGCCGGTATTCTGGCCCTGTTGATTGCCATATTGAGCTGGGTTCGCGGTGGTGGTGGTCCTAAGGGTGGTGGGGGAACCTCGACGGGTTCCCGGAATTCAGCGCCTCGTCTGGGTTCTTCCTACGACGTGGATACCCAACTGTAGCGTTTTGAGAAGGGGGGAGGCACCAGCCTCCCCCTTTGGTTTATGAAGCAGTTATTCTAGTGGGGACTTATGTCAAAGCGAACGGCTGTAGGCTATCTGGAAGCAACGGATCCCCTTCTGTTGCAGCCGCACTATCCGATTTTTGAAGGCGGGGTTAAACTCGGCCGTGATTCGGACCACTGCGAAATTATCTTGTCCCGCGAGTTTGTCTCACGTCGACATTGTGCACTGCGGACAGAAGGGGACGCGGTCGTCATCGAAGACCTGGAAACCACCAATGGCACCTTCGTCAACGGCAAGGAAATACGGCAGCAACGACTCAATCCCGGCGACCGAATTGGCCTGGGCAAGGCGTCACCCCATCACTTTGTCTACACCCTCAGCAACGAGACGCCCACCCGAAAATATGCATTGCCGTCTCAAAAGGTCTATCGGATTGGCCGCACCCAAGATTGCGACCTGCCCTTAATTCATGACCCTACGGTTTCAGCCCAGCACGCCCGACTACTGGTTCGTGCCAATAAGCTGACCATTGAAGACATGGGAAGCGCGAGTGGCACCTTCGTCAATGGCCAGATGATTCGGGTTGCCCAGATTACGGCCAGTGATCAGGTGCGTATCGGCACCACCGAGCTTGTCTTTCAGCAGACGGCCGAAGGTATGCGGGTTTCCGCCCAGACCCGGCAAAACCAGATCCGTCTGGAGGCCCAGAATCTGGTTCGCACCCACGGAAAACACCAGCTCTTACGGAATATTGACCTCGTAATTGAGCCCGGGGAGTATGTAGGTGTCCTGGGGCCCAGTGGTGCCGGCAAATCGACCTTGCTGAATGCCCTGAACGGATTTCAGCCCGCGACTGGCGGTCAGGTACTGGTTAATGGAACCAATCTTTACAGTTCCTATGATATGTACCGTAATTCCATCGGTTACGTGCCACAGGACGATATCATCCACCGGGAATTGTCGGTGGAGCGCTCCTTGGCCTACACGGCCCAGTTGCGCCTGCCCCGGGATACGACTTCGGAACAACTGGAAGCGCAGGTCACCAGTGTCATCGAGACCTTGGGGCTGAGCCACGTCCGTCAGAGTCCCGTGCTCAACCTCTCCGGTGGTCAACGTAAACGGGTATCCATAGGTTGTGAGCTGCTGACGAAGCCGAGTCTTATCTTTCTCGATGAGCCCACGTCCGGACTTGACCCGAGCACCGAAGAAAAACTGATGCGCCACTTCCGGCAAATGTCGGAGCAGGGGCAATCGGTCGTACTGACCACGCATATTCTATATAACCTCGATCTCCTCGATATGGTGATTCTTCTTTCCCGAGGACGACTCGTCTATTTTGGTCCCACCTCAGAGGTCTGCAATTTCTTCGATTCCACATCCAATCGGGTGCAACGGCCTATCGATATCTTTGACCTCCTGGAACCTGAGTCCCCCGATTCTGCCTTGCGGGAAGAGCGTGCGGAACACTATGCCCGACTCTACAAGGGCTCCCGGTTGCACAAGGAATATATAACGGGCCGCTCGTCCCAGCCCCAAAAACTGGACGACGGTATCCGGCTCAACCCGAAAGAGACGGTACCGTCGGGGAACGAACCCCGTGCGAAGGGCGCGAGTATTCGCCGCCGTACCCGTGGGTTTATGGAACGGGCCCTCAATATCGGGCAATTCATGGTCCTTACCCGCAGGACGCTCGATCAGAAGTTCGCGTTTCCACGTCGTCTGGCTATCCCGCTATTGACGCCCCTGGTGCTCGCTATTCTGACGGCCACGCTGGAGTTGGGTAATCAAAGTGCCCTGACCCAGGAGCAGGCGGATTTCGAAGCGACGAATCCGCAGTTTCTGGCCATGCTGGATCAGCCCGATATGCCCGTGAACCGTGAAGCATTCATCGGCATGCGCTTTCAGGGATTTGGCGGCCTCGCTATACCGTTGGCCTTGCCCCTGACGATGATTATGACGGCCGTCTTCCTGGGAACCTTATCTTCCTGCTTGGAAATATCCGGGGAACGCTCCATATATCTTCGGGAACGAGCCGTAAATCTGGGTATTGTGAGCTATCTGGCGAGTAAATTGCCGGCCCTGTTCCTCCTCTCTGTGGTACAATCATTCGTGTATGTTGCCTTCGTAATGGGTATATTGCAGCCGCCAGGTGTCGATGTCCTTGGGATCGTGCTTATCTGCATTGGCGTGGCGTGGGTTTCGTGTATTATCGGTCTGTTCATTTCCAGTCTGGACCCCACACCGGGGCAGAACTCGGTTATGCTGGCGGTAATCGCCATGTTGCCTCAGATGATATTTTCTGGTGCCATGGCTCCCGCGTTCTTCGATGGGATGCATCCTATTACGCAGGGTATCGCTGCCATGTTACCTGCCCGTTGGGGTTTTGAGCTCTTGCTCACCGTGCTCTACCAGGATCCGCCCTGGGCGCGGGATCTCATCACCGCGGGAAGTCCCGCCGGGATGGGTTTCGGCTTTGGCAAAGATGTCCTTTGGGTAAATGGCGTGGCGTTGCTGACCTTGGCGGTGGCGTATTTTGGTGCGACTTGTGTTAGTTTGCGCCGATTTGACAAACTCTAGGTACTATCCGCCGTACAGCGGATCAATTTAATAGCAGGGCGCGTTGCCGAGGGTATTCAATGCGGCACGTGTTGAGGGTAACATTGTGGACCAAATGAATATTGCTGACGAGCTCATTGCCGGCCGCTACCAGGTGACCAAACATCTGGGAGAGGGGGCCATGGGTAGTGTCTATCTGGCCGCCGACACCCAGTTGAATCGGCAGGTCGCCCTCAAAGTGCTTCGTGGAGAGTGGGTGAGTCGTCCCGACGTGGCCAAGCGCCTCGAAATGGAATGCCAGCTCATGGCCCAGTTGGGGCCCCACAACAATATCGTTACCCTCTTCGACCGTGTAAATCACGGTGACAGCGTTGTCATGGTTATCGAATACGTTCCCGGTGAGAATATCGCTGACGTGTTGGACCGGGCACGTGCCATGAATGAGGAAAAAGAATCCGCCCGACGGACGACTCCGGTGCTGGCTGGTGTTTCGACCATTGCCATGACGCCCACCGACGCCATCGATATTACACTTCAATGTTTGAGCGGTTTGGATTTTGCCCACAGCCGTGGAGTCATCCACCGCGATATCAAGCCGGCCAATATCATGGTTTCTCATGATCACAACGGTAGTATTCTCGCGAAGATTACCGATTTCGGTATTGGTAAGGCGATTGCGGGCATCGATGGCGATACCAGCCCGGAGATGACGGCACTCACCCGTGCGGGGGGGCCGGGTCCTGGTACACCCGCCTACATGGCTCCCGAGCAGATTGACCAGAGTCGCTTTGGACTCGTCGGTCCTGCCTCTGATCTCTATGCCCTGGGTGTGACGCTCTACGAGATGCTCTCCCTGGGTTTACCCTTTCATGGGACCTATACCGAATTACTCCACCTCCATACCAATGTCGATCCGCCCGATTTGCGGAAGTTAATTCCCGGCTTGAGCCCGGCGTTGGCGGCGGTGGTTAAGAAGAGTCTGGCCAAGGAGCAAAAGGATCGCTATGAGTCGGCCCACCGGTTCAGAATGGAACTTGCTGCTGCGGCCAAAGATCCCATACCCGCCTGGTCCGCACGAGGTGGTGGCGGCGGCCGATCGTCCGTGCCCCTTATTTTTGGCGCCGTAGCCGCAGTGGCGTTATCCGTGGGGGGCTATCTCTATCTGTCCGGTCAAAAGTCGGCAGAGAAGACTTCGCCTCCGGTGGAAAAGGCGATTGTATCCAATGAAACGGTCCCGCCCCCGGCACAGCCAACGCAGGAGCCTGCTGGTACCGGTCTGCCTTCGGCAACCGTGCCGGATGCCGTGGTGGCCCAACCGGTGACAGCGACGCCGACCGATGGTGTGGCACCACCTGCACCTATGCCCGTTGCAGAACCAACACCGCCGCCACCATCAGGAGCTGCGCTGCAGGCGGCGAAGAACTCGGCCCAGAGTTCCCAGCAGGAGGCGATGAGCCAGTATGGCGGGAAAGACCCGTCCCAGGATACGAATTACACCCAGGGTCAAACCTGGCTGGCGAAAGCCAACGAGGCGGAGACCTCGGGCGACGTCGATTCGGCACGGAGTTACTTGCTCCAGGCGAAACAGAGCTTTGATGCCGTGAAAGCACCGGCACCGACGCCCCCCCCAGCACCCAAGGTGACTGCGGCACCGGCACCCAAAGTGACGGCACCGAAGCCAGTAGTGCCAAAAGCGGTACCTGCCAGTCAGAAACCGGATCCCATCCCCGTGAAGCCACCGGAAACACCGGCCGCGAAACCAGCGAACGGCGGCTTTTCTACGGGCGAATCGGTGGTGACACACAAACCCAAATAAGCAACAGCCACGTGTGCTGAGAAATACAATGGTAAAAACCACAAAGACAAGGATATTACAATGAAAACGAAAACTATCAGTAGTTTGTTAATCGTGGCCGTGCTGGTTCCCGGCCTGCTTACGGGTTGTGAGACCACGGGTCAATCCACCGGGCTTGGCGCGGTTATCGGCGGCGCGGCGGGATACGCCATTGGCGGCAATAAAGGTGCCTTGATAGGCGCAGCCGTTGGCGGCGTTGCTGGCTTCGCGATTCACAAGGCGAAAGAGCGGAAGATTAAGACAGCCCAGGAAACAGCGACGGAATACAAGTATGATCCCAGCGAGGGATTGAAAGTTGACCTCCGTCCGGCTACTTCGGCGTCCCCAAGCACCGTGCCCCAGGGCTCCACGTCCAATGCGGAGCTCGAATACTACGTTCTCGGTGCCGGTGATGCCGGTACCGCAGTACACGAGAAGCAGCTCATCCTGAAAGATGGCACCGAGCTCGTTACCCTTCGCGACGAACCCGTTACCCGGGTAGACGGCACCTGGAACGTTTCTACGCCCATCGAGGTAAACACTTCCGTTGAGCCGGGACAGTATGATCTCGTCCAGACCATCTCCGTGGCCGGTAACAACCTGTCCACCCGCACGCCCCTGACGGTTACGACCAAGACTGCCAAGGCACCCAGCCAGATGATCTATGGCGAGACCGAGATTCTGGTGGCTTCCCGTTAAGCCCACCTACTCAGGTAGTGAATAATTTATATAGCCGCCGGAAGTACTTCGGGTACTTTCGGCGGCTTTCTGTTTGTGTTCGGTCAATTTCCTCTCGGGGCGGTGTCCGCCCGACCTTGAACCGATGTGCGGGCCTTGTTAGAGTGAGTCTTGTTTTTCCGAGAGAAAGGTATTTACCAAATGACAGCAGAATCAATGGGTTCCCTCCTTCGGACAGGGTTGGTACTGGGGCTACTCGGTACGTTGAGCATTCCCGCAGCACACGGTGCAGAGGACTACCCCGATCCCAAGACAAACCCGACGTCATCGCTCATGTTGCAGGGCTCCTGGGTGCCGGAAGAAACCCATGATATTGATTTCGGAACGCTCCCCCGTATTCCCTCGAAGCTTGCGGTCATCAACGATGCACGGCCCTACGACGGTGTTAACCAACACAACTATCTCGCCTTCTACGATGGCAAGTATTGGGCCATGTGGAGTGATGGCCCCGCCGTAGAAGACATGGCCGGACAGCGGGTGCGCTACGCCACCAGCGAGGATGGACTGACCTGGACGGCCCCAGAGTTTCTGACGCCTATTCCGCCCAACTCCGGTCCCGATTCACCGGTTTACAATACACGGTCTCCCGAAGGTTTTCGGTGGATTTCCCGTGGACTGTGGGAGCGCGATGGGGAACTGCTGGCCCTGGCCTCCCTCGATGAATCGGCCGGTTTTTTCGGGCCAAGTCTCGCCCTTCACGCCTTCCGCTTCAACAAAGATACGCAGGCCTGGGACGATCTCGGGGTGGTCTCTGACAACACCATCAATAATTTCGCACCCAAGAAGATTGCGACGGGGGAGTGGATGATGACCCGCCGCACCTTCGACCGCAATGTGTCCTTCCTCGTGGGCGGCGTGGATTCTATCAACGCCTGGGAATCATTCCCCGTGGTCTTTTATGGCGACAAGACCTTGAAAGCAGAAGAACCCTATTGGTGGGAACTGCCCGACGGCAATCTTCTGGCACTTTTTCGCGACAACAACAAGAGTGGCTATTTATTTCGCTCCTTTTCCACCGACAACGGCCGCACCTGGAATCCGCCGGTGAAGACCAATTTTCCCGACGCCACTTCGAAATTTAATGGCCTCCGCATGAGTGATGGGCGCTATGTGCTGGTAAGCAACGCCAACCACGAGAAGCGAGATCCCCTGGTTCTTTCTATCAGCGATGATGGTATTGTTTTCAACAAGATGGGCTATCTCACCGGTGGTCGATGGATAGACTACCCCCACGTTATTGAGCACGACGGACATCTCCTCGTTGCATTCGCCGGTTGGCGGAAACAGACCTGCGAAGTCCTGAAGATTCGTATCGCCGATTTGAGCGTATTGGATGTACAGAAATAGAGCCGACCGCTGGGCCACTGGAATGCCGTTTTTGTGTCACACGTGGATTTTGATGCATGCATGACCTCCCAATCTTAATCCAACAGTCACTATTCGCCATTCCCGACGCATCCCATACCATCCGGCCACTCGATGCGATCACGATTGGGCTGTATCTTGTCGCCATGCTCGGTGTCGGGCTCTATTTTGCCCGAAAAAATACGACAACCGAGGAGTACTTCGTCGGCAACCGAAACTTTCCCGGCTGGGTGCTCGGCTTGTCCATGTTGGGCACCATCGTAAGTTCGGCCACCTTTCTCGCCCTGCCAGCGGCCGCCTACGTCCTCGATTGGCGTCAGCTCAGTGTCAACCTCGTGCTGCCCTTTGTCGCAATTCTGGCGGTGGTGCTTTTTATTCCGTTTTTTCGGCGGGCCGGGTTGACCACCGCCTTCGAATATCTGGGATTGCGCTACGGAAAGGTGCCCCGTCTCTATGGCACCCTCAGTTTTATCCTCATGCAGGTCATCCGCATGGCCCAGATACTCTTTCTCGTGAGTTTGCCCATTCAATTCCTCACGGGGGCGCCCATTACCGTTGTAATCATCGTCTGTGGTGTGTTCATCGCCTTCTACACCATTGCGGGGGGGATTGAAGCCGTCGTCTGGACCGATGTCGTCCAGGCCGTCATTCTCATGATTGGTGGCGTGCTCTGTTTTGTCACCATGGCCCTCGATTTGCCCGGTGGATTGAACCAGATCATCGCAGAAGGTGCCGCCGCTCAAAAATTCAGTCTCGGCAGTTTCGACTGGAACCTGAGCGAGCGCACCTTCTGGACCGTTACCATTCTCGGTGTTATCAACTGGCTCACTATCTACGGCGGCGATCAGAATATGGTCCAGCGCTACGCGGCCGCGAAGTCGACCCGGGAAGCCCGAAAAGCCACCATTATCTATTCCGTCATCGCCCTGCCCCTCTGGATTATGTTCTTCTTTGTGGGCACCAGCCTCTTTGTCTACTATCAGAATTTTCCCGATGCCGCTACCGACGGAATGGCCGCTGACCAGGTCTTGCCCTATTTCATCCTCACCAAGGTGCCCGCCGGTCTCGCGGGCATCGTTATCGCCGCTGTCATGGCCGCCGCTATGAGTTCCCTGGATTCGGGTATCAACGCCGTTTCCACCGTCACCGTCGTGGACCTCATGAAGCCCTGGCTGAAACCGGGACGGGACGATCGCTATTATCTTCGCGCCGCACGTTGTATCGCTTCGGTCGTCACGGTGCTGGTGGTTTTGGGTGCCATCACCTTCAGCTACCTGCCCAAAGAGAGCATGAACGACGTGAGCCTCATCGTTACCAGCGTGTTCGGGGGCTGCCTCATGGGACTGTTCCTGCTGGGCTTCTTCACCACCCGCGTCGACGGCACGGCAGCGACCATTGCCTTGGCCCTGGCGGTCATGTTCAACATTTATCTCGGCCTGGGACTGGGAGGAGCATTGCCCGACGCCATTACCCTGCCCGTGCACAGCTATTGGACGGGCGCACTCGTTAATGGGGTATTTCTCGTTGGTGCCTATGGGATAGGGTGTCTGCGGGGTAACCAGCGCGATATGACGGGTCTTACTGTCTGGACCATGGAGAAATAGGGTAGTGCTTTGACGGGGAGCGTCAAACTCATTTCCCGCTGACAATAGACCTTCCCTTCCGTACCGTGCTACAATTCCGCCCTTCACAGAGGTCTATAACCCCCGAGGTAAAGCCATGGCGCCCTCCGCCGTCTCCGAAAAATATACTGTTGGTCTGCTGCAATTGCAGGTGACGCCTGACCCCGTCGAAAATACCCGCAAGGCCCTCGATTGGTTTGAGAAAGCCGCTGCCCAGGGGGCCCAGGTGGTGTGTCTGCCCGAACTCTACAAGAGCCAGTACTTCTGCCAGAAGGAAGACGTGGACCTCTTTGATTTGGCCGAGCCTATCCCGAACGAGAGTATCGAGGCATTCCAGGCTGCGGCGGCCCGCTTGAAGGCGGCGGTGGTCGTACCTGTATTCGAACGACGGGGCCCCGGTGTCTATCACAACAGCCTGGTCTGCATTGATGCCGACGGCAGCCTCGTCGGTATCTATCGCAAAATGCACATCCCCGATGACCCGGCCTACTACGAGAAGTTCTACTTCGCTCCCGGTGATTTGGGCTTTAAGAATTTCGACACCCGTTATGGCCGTATTGGGACCCTCATCTGCTGGGACCAGTGGTACCCCGAGGGTGCCCGACTCACCGCGCTCCGTGGTGCGTCTATACTTTTCTACCCCACGGCCATCGGCTGGCACCCCTATGAAAAAGAAGAATATGGTGCCGCACAACGGGATGCCTGGATGACTGTCCAGCGTGGTCACGCCATCTCCAATGGCATCTACGTGGGAGCCGCCAATCGGGTTGGCTTCGAGCAGCCCGTACCCGAGCAAGCCGGCATTGAGTTCTGGGGCTCTTCCTTTATTGCCGATCCCCAGGGCGTCATCATCGCCGAGGCCAGCACGGATAAGGAAGAGGTCCTTCTGGCCGAAGTGGACCTGGTCCACATGGAAAACATTCGCCGCAATTGGCCCTTTTTACGGGATCGGCGCATTGACGCCTATGGCGATATAACCCGCCGATTCATCGACGAAGGATAAGGCCCATGCCGTCAACGCTGCGCATGCCTGCCGAATGGGAAGGCCATGAATGCACCCTCCTGGCCTGGCCCACAAATAAAGACGATTGGCCCGGTAAATTTCGACCCATCCCCTGGGTGTTTTGCGAGATGATTCGGCACCTGAGCGTGGGGGAGCGGGTCGATCTTATCGTCCCCAGCGGCTGTATCGAGGAAAAGGTGCGCCGAAATCTGGTCAAGGCCCGTGCCAACCTGGACAACATTCACTTTATTCACCAAACCCTCGATCGGGGATGGATGCGGGATTGCAGTCCGGCTTTCGTGCGCCGTGGTGATGCAGTAGAGGCCGTTCACTTTGGATTTAACGGCTGGGCAAAATACGACAACTACCAGTTGGACGCCACCGTGCCCGAGCGACTTTCGGAGTCCTTGGGACTCGGTCGGGTCGAAGCCCTCCATAGGGGGCGTCATATTGTTCTGGAAGGCGGTGCCCTCGACGGCAATGGTGGGGGAACCCTCCTCACGACGGAAGAGTGCCTGCTCCACCCGGAAACGCAGATCCGAAATCCCGATTTCACCCGCGAAGACTACGAGGTGCTCTTTCGTCAGTATCTTGGCATCGAAAAGGTCATCTGGCTGGGGGACGGTATTGCGGGCGATGATACCCATGGTCATGTCGACGATCTGTGTCGGTTTGTCAATCCCAACACGGTCGTGTTATGTGGGGAATCCGACGTCAACGATGACAACTACCGTGCTCTCGCGGAGAACAGGGAACGCCTTCAGGGCGCGACCACGGCCCGTGGTGAATCGATTGATGTCGTTGCGTTGCCTATGCCCGCGCCCCTGTATTTCGACGACACCCGTCTGCCGGCGAGCTACGCCAATTTCTATATTGGCGACGAAGCCGTGCTTGTTCCGACGTTTAACGATGTCAAGGACCGACTTGCACTCGGTACACTGGCCGAGCTGTTTCCAGACCGACGGGTCGTAGGGATTCATGCCGTTGATCTGGTCTGGGGTTTTGGCACCGTTCATTGTCTCAGCCACGAAGTGCCCCGCCTGAACGCATGACGCGCGGTCGTCGGCCTTGCGTCGGTGCGGCGTAATTCTTCATACTCGGTGGGACTGTTGAAAGGTTCCCTGATGTATTTCTCACGAGTACGTTTTTGTATTTCGTTCTGTTGTATCGTTTTCGTTGGGGCGATGGTGTCTGCAGCAGAATCTTCGGTAAAATTGGGTGTGTTCAACGTCGACGTATCGCCGCCCATCGGTAGCCCCGTGGCCTATGTGCCTGCGAAGGAAATCGTTGACCCCTTGATCGCTCGGGGCATCGTCCTGCTCTCGGGTGATCGTCCCGTCGTCCTTTGTGCCGTCGATTTCATCGGTATTGGAAATGAAGGGCAAGACGCCTGGAAAAAGGCCTTGGCGGAAGCGGCGGGCACCTCGCCCGACCACGTTTCGGTACACGCGCTCCACCAGCACGACGGCCCCCGGTGTGATTTTACCAGCGAGCGCCTCATGGAGGCCCACGGCCTGGGTGGTACCCGCTTTGACAACGCCTATCTTCGCGACGCCATCGCTCGGACCGCCACGGCGGTGGGGGAGGCCGTGGCGAATGCCCAGCCTGTCACCCACGTGGGTTCGGGGCAGGCAAAGGTGGAGATGGTAGCCTCCAATCGCCGCGTTCTCGGTGAAGACGGCAAGGTCAAAATCGTTCGCTACAGCGCTTCGAAGAATCCAGAAGCCATTGCGGCACCGGAAGGTACTATCGACCCCTGGTTAAAGAGCGTCAGTTTCTGGAATGGTGATAAAGCCCTGGCCGTTCTCTCCTACTATGCGACCCACCCCCAGAGTCATTATGGTAAGGGCGGTGTGACCTGCGAGTTTGTGGGAATCGCCCGCAATGCCAGGGAAGCGGCGTCGGGCGTGCCCCAAGTTTATTTCACCGGGGCCGGCGGCAATGTGGCAGCGGGCAAATACAACGATGGTGCGCCGGAGACTCGGCCCATACTCGCCGCGCGGGTGGAAGCGGGTATGAAAGCGGCATGGGAAGCCACCGAGAAAACACCGATTGACGGGGAAGCCATCGAGTGGCGCACGCGCTATACGGCACTGCCCGTTGCCAAGCACCTGGTAGAAGAAGATCTGCAGGCGGTTCTTGCCGATAGTACACGGAACGAAAAGGACCGCTTTCACGCCGCCGACAGACTCGCCTGGCTCCTGCGGACCAAAGCGAGCTTGGGGGTGACGGTTTCCACCTTGCGCCTGGGAAATATCTGGTTGTTGAACATGCCGGGTGAGCTCTTTGTCGAATACCAGCTCGCGGCCCAGGCCATGAAACCGGGCGAAACGGTTTGTCTCGCGGCCTACGAAGATTACGGCGCTGGCTACATCGGTACGGAAATCGCCTATGGCCAAGGCGGCTATGAAACCAGCGACCGCACCGCTAAAGTCGCGCCCGAAGTCGAGAAGGTGCTCATGGACGCCATGGAAGCGGTGCTTGCCCCGTAGCGTCGGGCACTGCACAATGTTATTACGAGATTTCCGGCCGGTCGGCGTTGTTGGATGCGGGCCGCGCGGACGTCGGGGGCGTCCTCGTCATTTCGCCAATTGGATTGCGAGCCATGCGAAGGCCTTTTCCTGCATTTCGCGGTTGAACTCATGGGGGGCATCGAAGAAAACCCCTTCGTAGTTCTCCGAGACACCCATTTTTTCGAAAATTCTTTCGATTTTGGCTACGGCGCTCTTCGCCGACGCCAGGGGATAAAGTTCGTCTTGCAGGCCGTTGATAGTCATTAAGGCCCCCGGCCAGTGCAAGCCCGCGAGGTCAGGCCAGTCCAACTTGCTGTACAGCCCGGGGACGAGCTTGGTAAATCCCACGGCCCAGCGCACGTTGTTGCGGACGAGTGCCTGGTACTCGGCCATCCAGCAAACGGCCACGGACGCCCGAACCTTGGGGTGAAGGGCACCGAGAAAGATACTGCGGACCGACCCGAGACTCAAGCCCACGCAGCCGACCCGTTCTTCATCCACTTCGGGTCGACTGCAGAGGTAATCGGCGGCGCACAGATCATCCCAGGTGATGATTCCAGAAAAGGTGGTGCCTGTGGCTAGGGCGGTTCTCCCGATGAGCTCTTCGTGGGCCCAGGAACGGGCATTGAACTGCTTAATGTCTTCTGCGGTTACCTCGGCCGTGCGATTGCGAATACGCTCCGGGTCCGCCTCGAAGTACATGCCCCGTTCCCCCCAGTGCATCATGTCTGGAATAACCACGACATAGCCCAGACGGGCGAGCTCATCGGCGATGTTTCGTCCACTATAGTATTGGTCTTTAAAGCGTTGTAGCTCGGGATGAATCGGCTCGACGGCCGTGATTTTTTCCTTGCCCCAAAGATAGAACCCGCCGTGATCGTGGAGGGCAACGATGGCCGGTGCGGGTTTGCTGAGGCCCTTGGGAATGAGGAGATAGAGGGCAGCACGGTGTCCGGCGGTCGTGTTAATGACCACCCGCTCGCGGGTGAAGTCGCCACAATCCTCTTGGCTGACGACTTCGGGGGCCAGGTCACGTGTCTGGTCGCGGTATAAAAGGCACGCTTGCAACGTCTTTCGTGCCTCCTGGGTCCAGGATATCGGGTCGCCATAGGCCGGGTTGAGAAAGCTCATGCTTGGCTCGCAGCGCGCGGAGAGCTTCTCGAAGACCTCATAATGCGTGCCGAGATCAGGGGCGGGTTTCCATTGCGTTGCTGGTATCGGGTCAGGCGTGGTTGCGGCAACGGATGTGGCACCGATGCCGGTGGCGGCACCAAGGGTGCTGGTCCTGAAGAAATCTCTGCGATTCATGGGGGACTCCTTTTTCGCGGCTATGTGGCCATTGTAGCGATTGCACGTTACAAAGGAAATAGGGTTTTACCCGTCGGCACGAAGGGCACTGGGATGCTATGATGGCAGAAAGGCGGGCGCGCACGCGTCCCCCGTAGCGGAAAGGAATCGGAATGAAATTTAATGGTACGAACCGTTCCCAGCCTTGTCGGATTGGGGGCGCATTTTGGACGCGTGGCCTGGCGGTTGTCTTCTTGCTCCTATGCGTTTTATCCCATGGGGAGGAGGGGCCCGGTGGTGCGCCCACGGGCTGGCCCCAGGAGTTTGCGGCGGAAGTGGGCCCCTTGGGTGTTCGCTTTGAAAGCCGCTCATTCTGGACGCTGTATCGAATCGATTATAAAGGCGAGCGATTGGGCCTCGATAAATGGGGCAGTCACTACGGGTCCGTCGCGAAGTTTCCTGAAGTCGGTTTTATCGGCAGCGGCCATAGGGAAAACGAAGACGAAGAAGTTCTGGAGTTGAGCCTCGATGTAGACGGCGTTACCCAGGTAATTCCTCAGGCATCCTACCAGTGCAAGACCCTTACGCTGGTCAAGCGTTCTAAAATCCGTTCGCTGCGATTGAAGACATCGGTGGAGAGCGGGGCGGGCAAGATTATTGAAGACGTGGAACTCCAGGCGGAAACACCAACGCCGGTCAATCTTATTTATCATTTCATGCATCCCTGGACGCCGGCCATGACCCATTTCTTTGCCGAAACGATGGATGGGCGCGAAGTCTTCGGTGAATTCGACGACGACAAACGGCAGGAAATTGACCAGCCCACCCGCTGGTCCGCCGTTTATAATGCAGATGAGAGGAATGGTGTATTTACTGGCGTTCTGATTGCCCCACCGGCTCACTGGCGGACCCGCTATTGGGATGTGCCCGACCGATATCGCAAACACTATTTTACGACCTTCATGGATGAAACCATTCCCCCCGGACCCGTCTTTCACTATCGTATCGTGACGATTCCCTTCGAGGCCCCATTAGAGTCATGGAAGTCGCTGGCCCGTGAGCTTGCGTTGACGAATTTACCCGATTCTTCCCGAGTAGTCGAAGAGCAGAGTCCTTCAAACTAATCGAAGAAGTGTTGATAATTTTTTCCGTATCTGACAAGATTGATGACACTAATTGGGAAGGCCGGTCCAGATGACTGATGGTGAGAACGGAAAAATGCAGGGGCTCGATCGCCGATGCGACGTTACAGGCAACGAGATCGGAAGTTTCTTCGACGGTTGTTATATTGCGGCTACCTCTATATGTCGATCGTGTGCTCAGTGGGGAAACCACCGAATAGCCCGGTTCATTGGTCGCCATTCATGAGTGCGCCAAAAGCTCCTTCGACTAATCCATTCATGAGTGCGCCACAGAATAATAGCAACCTACAACCAAGCAACTTTCAACCCACGATCCAACAAACTCAAGTTGATCCACGGTTGATCCCTGAT
>CAXBPH010000050.1:0-32932 GCA_963977445.1 uncultured bacterium
CACCTGGGCGCTCCTTATGGCGACGTGCCGACGCCTCACCGAATCTGAGCACTTCCTCCGGTCGGGCAATTGGTCGAGTTGGTCCCCCACGTTTATGCTAGGTGTTGATGTATATGGCAAGACCTTGGGCATTTACGGACTCGGTCGAATCGGCAAAGCCGTCGCACGACGTGCCGCGGCCTTCAACATGCCCGTAATCTACCACTCCCGCACCAGACTTTCCCCCGAAGAAGAAGGACAACTCGGTGTGCGCTACGTAGACTTCCCCACGCTCCTGGCCGAATCCGATATCCTCTCGCCCCACTGTCCCCTCAACGACGAGACCCACCACCTGTTCGGAAAAAAAGCATTCAAGGCCATGAAGGCCACGGCCGTTTTTATTAATACAACCCGTGGCCCCGTCGTTGATGAATCGGCCCTCGCTCAGGCGCTCCGCAACGGCGAAATCTTTTCCGCAGGCCTCGACGTCTTCGAAAACGAACCCGAAGTCTACAGTGACCTTTTGACCATAGAAAACATCGTGCTCCTCCCTCACATTGGCAGCTCCACCCTGGAAACTCGGGCCGCTATGGCGAATCTGGCCGCAGAAAATATCATCGCAGCACTCTCAGGGCGGGCGCTGCCCACCTGTCTGAATCAGAGCGACCTCAGCTGATCCAGAATCGCTCCGCACTTCGTCGGGGTCGACAGTCTGGTTTTAGGACACTTTGTTGTCCCCCGATGTCAACCAACGCTGTTCATTGCGCTCCTACCACTTAAGATCGGCCCTAAGCCCGCAATTTTATCTTAACTATTTTTCGTTTCATGCTATAGTAACGGTGAGTCCCAACGGGAGGCAGCGTATACATGCATGCAGCGATAAAAAGCAACGGGCATGACGCAAAAGGCGTTGCGTTCTGTCATTTTGACGTTCATTGGAGCGTCTCTATGAACAAGTCTCCCGTGCTGGCATTTACCAGTCTGGTAGTGTTCCTTAGCTGCCTCGCTTGCCTGAAGGCTGTCTCCGTTGAGTCCGCCCTGCCCTTGCAGTTTGGCATGTCTACCGCACTCACCGGCCCCGCTGCCCAACTCGGCATAAACATGAAAGCCGGTGTCGAGACGGCATTTAACGAAGTAAATCTGGCCGGAGGCATTCAAGGCAGACCCTTGAAACTCATCGCCCTTGATGATGGGTACGAGCCAGACAGGACGGTGCCAAATATGCACCAGCTCATCGACAAGGACGAAGTGTTGGCGGTCATCGGAAATGTTGGCACGCCAACCGCTGTCGCCTCCATCCCCATCGCCAACGCAAATAAAACGCTACTCTTTGGAACCTATTCTGGTGCCGGTGTCTTGCGACGAACCCCTCCGGATCGCTACGTAATAAACTATCGGGCCAGCTATGCCGAAGAAACCGCCTACATGGTCGACGGCCTGGTTCGCGAGCTCGGCCTCGACGTTGACGAGATTGCCTTTTTCACCCAACGAGATTCCTACGGCGACGCGGGTTTTGTTGGCGGCATCGCCGCCATGAAGCGCAATGGTCTGACCGACGAATCGACCATCATACATGCACGATACGAACGAAACACGGAAGCGGTGGAGAACGGCCTCGCGGACATACTGGCAGCACGAAAACCCGTTCGGGCGGTCATCATGGTCGGTGCCTATGCGCCTTGTGCAACCTTCATTAAACTGGCCCGACAGTTTGAGCTCGATGTGCTCTTCCTCAATGTATCCTTCGTAGGTTCCAAACCACTGGCCGAGACGTTGGGGGCGGATGGAGAAGGTGTAATCATCACTCAGGTCGTACCCCATCTCAATTCCGATCTGCCCTGTGTCGTCGACTTTCACCAGGCGTTGGGAACAACCAATTCTACCGATATCGCTACCTATGGCACCCTGGAAGGCTATGTAGCGGGTCGAATTCTCATCCAGGGACTCAAGCGTATTGAGGGCGCACCATCACGGGAAAATCTGGTCGACGCACTCGAAGCCCTCGGTACATTCGACATTGGGTTGAACACCCCCCTTCAATTGGGACCACAGGAACACCAGGCATGCCATGTCGTCTGGCCGACGCGTATTCTTCAGGGCAAAGTCGTACCCTTCAGTTGGGACGATTTTAAGTTAACTGCAACGGACGACAGTAAATAACATGCGGCAACACGAACAGACTCAAAAGAGCACGATTTCAAGACTCGTATGGCTTCTTGCTTGCGTGGGAATCGGTGCTGGTGTATTAACACTAAGCTTGGAATATCGGGCGTTGGAGCGGGTGCGTGTCCAACGGGCGAACACCAAGTCCGCCGAGGCCCTGGCTTCCACGGCACTGCGGAACCTTCGCATTTCCCGTGAGATTATTTTCGAGGATCTTGAAAACAGATTTCTGGAAAAAACGGGTCCTAAGAACCGCGAATGGCACGCACCAGAAACCTTAGTTCCTTTGGTCGAAGATTTCAGCACCCAACTGCTGGAATACAAGAATGAACTCATCTCCTACGACGCACACGTCAAGGCTATCGCGGAAGGCATCACATTACTTTCAAAGGACTTTGAGAAAATAGGTATCTTCGAAGAACAGCTTACGCAGGCAAAAGATGCCAAAGCGACCGCATGGAACGATTGCCAGAAAGCCCTTAATGAACTGCAAACAGAGACCCTGCGCCTGGAAGGGCGACACCGACTTGCGCAAGAGTCATTGCTGCGCCGGTACAGAAAGGAATCGGGCGATACTGCGGCCACCATTGCGGTCCAATATGTCGAAGGCTTTGGAAAGATCAATGGCCTGCGGACACTCAAGTCAGAGCTCAGTGATATCGCGTTACTTTTCCAGCGCCTGGTCAGTGAAACCAACCGTGATAACCTCGTAAGCTTGAAAGATAATGAGTTGCGTCAGACCCTTGCTCGACTTCAATCGGCCACCGGGCTCATCGACCGGGAAATTTCTGAGTCCTTGAAAGCCCACGTAAATACGTTAACAGAAACGGTATTTGGCGAAGGCGCAATGGATGACCTCGCCCACCAGACCATGGTCGTTGGAAAAAACGGCCTCTTCAAAAGCCAGGAACAGCTATTAGCAATACAGGAACAGGGTCAGGTGCTGCGCCGGGAAGTGTCCAGTACCATGAACGGCTACCTGGATATTGAACGCAATCTGGACACCTTGCTACGGGACGCCGTTGACGCCGAAGCCCGCCGTGCCGAGGCAGCGATGCGCTATGCCTGGATGCAGGGTATTGGCACCGGGGGGCTTGTTGCGATAGCGTTTCTCATTCTCACCTGGAAAATAGCCCAACTAGGCAAGAACGCAGAGTCCCAGCTCCAGGCCAAAAATGAGATGCTGGAAGGCGCGATGAGTCAGCTTCAAGCCGCCATGCTGGACGTGGAAGCGGCGGACCGCGCGAAGAGTGAATTTCTGGCCAATATGAGCCATGAGATTCGCACGCCCATGAATGGCGTCATAGGAATGACCGGGCTAATGCTCGACACCGATCTGAATCCGGAACAGCGACGGTTTGCAGAAACGGTTCGAAGCAGCGGTGAAGCACTTCTCAATGTCATTAACGACATTTTGGACTTCTCAAAAATTGAGGCGGGCAAACTCGAAATGGAGCTCCTCGATTTTGACTTGCAATTGCTCCTCGAAGACTTTACCGAAATGATCGCCCTGCGTGCCCATGAAAAAGAGTTGGAATTCAATTGTGCCGCCGATGGCGATGTCCCACCACTCCTCCAGGGCGACCCCGGTCGATTACGGCAGATCCTCTTCAATCTCGCGGGCAACGCGCTGAAATTTACCTCGGAAGGCGAAATATCGGTCCGAGTCTCTTTGGAATCTGAAAACGACGATTACGCTATTCTCCGATTTTCCGTCCGAGATACGGGTATTGGTATCCCAGAAGACCGACGGGGTAATTTGTTTCAGCAATTTACCCAGGTAGATGCCTCCACTACCCGAAAATATGGCGGCACCGGCTTGGGCCTGGCTATTTCCAAACGTTTGACCAAGATGATGCATGGTCAAATCGGGGTAAACAGCAAGGAAGACGAGGGCTCGGAATTCTGGTTTACCGCCCGCTTCAACAAACAATCCGCATGCAAACTCCCGACAAACTCTCCCGAGGAGATCCATGGTTCACGCATCCTGATTGTCGATGACAACGAAACAAATCGGGAAATACTTATGGCCCGTCTGACCACGTGGGACTTCATCCCCGACGAAGCGCACGATGGAAAGGCCGCCCTGGAAAAACTTCATACCTCCACCATGGAAAAACGACCCTACAGCGTCGTCTTGCTGGATATGCAAATGCCCGAGATGGATGGGGAGACACTGGCGCGCGCCATTCTAGCCAACCCCGCACTTGCCAAAATTCCACTTGTTATGATGACATCGCTCGGTCAGCGTGAGAGCTCCAATACGGATGATCCGGTACCCTATGCGGCCTATCTGACCAAACCCGTACGTCAGGCTGACTTACTCCAGACCCTCATCAGCGTTTTGAATGCCGAACCGCGCCCGAGACGACACGCCGAACAGCGAAAAGAACCGACTAAGACTATCGGCAATGGGCAAGCCCGCGTCTTACTGGCCGAGGATAATGTCACCAATCAGTACGTTGCCATTGGTATACTCAAGAAACTCGGTATTCAGGCCGATGCCGTGGATAATGGTGCCAAGGCCGTGGAAGCCTTAGAGTCGATGGATTACGATTTGGTTCTTATGGATTGCCAGATGCCAGAAATGGATGGCTACGAAGCCACAGCCCGGATTAGGGATATCCATTCCTCCGTACGGAATCATGATATTCCCATCATTGCGCTGACGGCCCACGCCATTCAGGGCTATCGGGAAAAATGTATCGAAGCCGGAATGAACGACTATATGTCCAAACCCATCGCGCCCAAAATCATGGCGGAAAAAATGGAACTGTGGTTACCCAAGACCCCCAATCGCATAGAAGTGTAAGCACTCGGGGAACTTCCGAATGGGACTTCTTCGGGCCGCGAGCACGCGTATCAGGCCTCCCCATCCGCACGAACTAGCGCCCTGATCCTCCCATTTTGTATAATACGCCCTTCATTTCCCCAAAATCCCCCAAACAGGAGCTTGTCTATGTATATCGGTCGTATTGTCAGTGTGGTTCAGACCCCCGAAGGTAAACTGGGTGCCGTCTACCGCGTTTCCAGCCGATCCTTCCCAAACCGCACGGCGGTCCCCGGTGACACCAAGGTTTCTATCGTGCCCAAAGCGGGGCACGAAGGTGACATCCACAAGAATCCCTATATCGCCTACAACTGCGTACAGGTGGTGTGTGATGGTCAAGTTGCCGTCGTCACCAATGGCTCTCAGACGGACCCGATCGCTGAAAAAATAGCGCAGGGCATGCCCGTCCGCGATGCACTGACCCTGACCAGTCTGGCCCTTGATTACGAAAAAGACGACTACAACACGCCACGCGTGAGCGCTGTGGCCGACAAACGGGACAACAGCGCCTGGCTTGCCACGGTACGCCATGATGGTATCGAAGTTCGTCAGCTTCCGATGAAGCCCGGGACCTTCTACTACGTCGCCACCTACGAAGAGAACTCCATATCGTTGACACAAGGCGGCGCCTACGATGCAACGACGACAGCCGAAGCCTGCGATTTCATCCTGGGCAAGGGCGTATTCGCAGAACGGACCAATCCCGTCACCGCTGTGGCCGCCCTCGACAACGGCAGTGGTTTTGATTTGCAGGCAGTAGATGCTGTCCTTCCAAGCTGAACGGCTATCAACGTACCCATACGCGTAAATTGAAATGCCCTCTCTCGGGCACCATGAACCCCCTGAAAGTAACACCATGACCGACGTATATACCTCACCCCTTGTTGAGCGCTTTGCCACCCGCGAGATGGCCGAGATCTGGAGTGCCCAAAAGAAGTTCTCCACCTGGCGCCGCTGCTGGCTCGCCCTCGCCCAGGCGGAGCAGGAACTCGGTCTGGATATTACGGATGAGCAGATTGCGGAGCTGCAAGACCATCTGGATGATATCGATTTTGAGAAGGCCAAGGCCTATGAACGTGAAACCCGTCATGATGTGATGGCCCATATTCATGCCTTAGGCGAAATCGCACCCAAAGCAAAACCGATTATTCACCTCGGCGCGACAAGCTGCTTCGTCGGCGATAATACGGACCTTATCCAGATCCGGGAATCCCTTGAGATCCTGCTGACCAAGGCCGTGGCCGTGCTGGCACGATTGAAAGACTTTGCCCTGAAGTGGAAAGACCTCCCCACCCTCGGCTTTACCCACTATCAGCCGGCCCAGGTTGTCACGGTCGGTAAGCGGGCCTGTCTCTGGACCCAGGATCTTGCCATGGACGTGGAAGACCTCGAAGACATCCTGGCCCGACTTCGCTGCCGCGGTGTAAAGGGCACCACAGGCACTCAGGCCTCCTTCATGGCCCTCTTCGATGGCGACTCCGACAAGGTACGACAGCTCGACCAACGCGTGGCTGAACTCCTGGGTTTTAAGAGCTCCTATGGCGTCACGGGACAGACCTACCCCCGCAAAGTCGATACCCTTGTGCTTCGGGTCCTCGCGGGCATCGGTGAGAGTGTCCACAAATTCGCTACTGACATGCGCCTTCTTCAGAACCTGAAAGAAGTTGAAGAGCCCTTCGAATCGACCCAGGTAGGCAGCTCTGCCATGGCCTATAAGCGCAATCCCATGCGCTGCGAACGGGCATGTGCACTTTCCCGCTTTCTCATCGTCCAGCCCCTGCACAGCCAATTCACCACGGCCACCCAGTGGTTTGAGCGCACCCTCGACGACTCGGCCATTCGACGTCTGAGCCTGCCCGAAGCTTTCCTGGCAGCTGATGGGGTATTGAACCTCTATCTCAATGTCATGGAAAACCCCGCTGTTTACCCCAAAGTAATCGAAAAACACCTTTGGGAAGAGCTCCCCTTCATGGCCACCGAAAACATCATCATGGCGGGCGTCAAGAAAGGTGGAGACCGCCAGGAACTCCACGAAGTAATTCGCACACACAGCCACGCCGCTGGTGCCGTCGTCAAACAGGAAGGCAAGAGCAATGACCTCCTCGAACGGCTCGCCAAGGACCCGGCCATTGACATGACCATGGAAGAGATTCAAGCCAGCCTGAATCTTGTGGAATTCGTTGGTCGTGCACCCATGCAGGTCGTCGAATTTATCGAATCCGAGATTGATCCTATTCTTAGTCGAAACCAGGGCCGCACGCAGATCACTTCCGACGTGCGCGTCTAGGCAGATAGACCGTGAGGAATGCCATCATCTTGAATCCCAGCGCAGGCAACGGGCGATGCCTGCGCCGCTGGAACAAGCAGCGGGCAACACTTCGCGATATCTATGGCCCCATTAAATATTGCCCCACCCAGGGACCGGGACACGCCACCCGGCTGGCCCGGTCCCTCCTTGAAGATGGCATCGACCACATCATTTCCGGTGGCGGTGATGGCACCCACTTTGAAGTGATCAACGGGTGGTTTAATGAAGACACCCCCATCAACCCCCTCGCACGTTTGACCGTCCTTCCCATGGGTACGGGCTCCGACCTGGCACGCTCGCTGGGTATTGCGCCGGGGCTTCGGGGGCTCGAACCCCTTCGATTTGGCCATAGCCTCCAGGCCGATGTAGGCAAGGTAACCTGCCTGTCACCCGAGGACAACGCGCCGACGACCTGTTACTTCCTTAACATGGGTCGCATCGGCATGGGCGCGGTTGCCTGCCGCTATGTAAACGAGCACAGCAAGACCATGGGGGGACTCTTGTCTTATTTGCGGGCCGTAATCCTGAGTCTTTGCACCTATCGTGACGCCGCCATCGCTATTTCCATAGACGGACGGCCCATGATTGAGGGACTCACCAAAGATTTTTCTATCGCAAAAGGGCGTTTTGATGCGGGTGGAATGCTCATGGCCCCCCACGCCCGACTGGACAACGGTTTGTTCGACTGCTACCACATCGGGCCGATCGGCTTTCTGGACGCCCTTCGGAGCCTCCCAAAGCTCTATGCAGGGCGAATGAGCGAACGGAGGGACGTGGTTAAATATCTCCGGGCCACCCAAATTCATGCCGAATCGACCGAGCGGGTTGCGATCGAGGTTGACGGTGAGTTTATTGGATATCTGCCGGTTACCGTCTCCCTGTTGCCTGGTGTCCTCCCCCTGACCTGTGTACACGATGCCCCTCGTTAGACCCGGCCATTTGCCATAGAAACGGGCGCACATAGCGTCTATTTTTACCCACGCCACATGCGCCCAATCGAGATTTTCCTGCCGATTTAGAATTTCACCTGAACGTCAAAATGTAGATAGTCGGCATCGGCATCGTCTGTACCGCCGACAAATTCAAGACCATTTCTGGCGAAGAAGTTGCCCTGTTCCAATCCGTCTCCTGTAAAGAGGTGTTCCCAGATGACGGCAATGGAGAGATCCGAGCTGTATTGGTATTTACTCATCAGGAACGTCGTCCAGCCCAGTGATTCATCGTTGGGCTTTGTCCAAACGGCGACAAAGGGAATCACCGGCGTGTCGAAAGGCTCGTCGATTTCGAAGTAGGCCACTTTCAATGCAACAGAGATCTTTTCGGTCGGCTTCACGCTGACGCCCGTGCGCACCTGCCAGAAATTAGAAAGTTCCTGGTTGATCCCCAGGAGCAAGCTATAGGGCTTCCCCGGAAAAAGTCGATTGAAGGAAATACTCGACTCCGTGTCCCGGAGACCACCCAGCAAGCGATCGCCAAAACGATAGTCCCGATTGTCTTCGCCCTCGAAGAAGGCCCCGCCAAGGTAGACCCGGGGGCTCCAGGCCATATCAATTACGTAGCCCAGTTCCAGGTCGGTGGCGAAGGCGTCAAATTCTGCGTTGTTGTCGCCATACACCATGGGTGCAAACAGGGCACCGACGCTGTCGGCCTCTCCGAATTGGTAGGCCAGTTCCCAATCATAATCAAAGGCACCAAAGGCACCCCAAACCCGGGTGCCGACGGTGTTCAGCCAGGTGGGGTTGTATTCATCAAGGCCCAGATAGTCCTCAAACCACTCGGCCCCGGGGCCGCCATTCGTGTCTACGGCTGTAACGCCATCACGAACCAACATCCAATAGGCCGATACGCTGATATTCTCTAAACCGCTATAGGTTCCGTAGACACCATAGAAATCGACGTCGTTGTCACCCGCGCCCGTCTCCACCAGCTTGCTCAACCAGGCGTCTACGGTAAAATCGCTCTGCTGATAGGTCAGTCGAATCCCATCAAAGGAACGACCGATAATAGCGGACTGCAACACAGGTCAAAACATGTATTCTATTTAACTCTATACCTGAGTGATAGCACCAATCACGCCAAAACTATCGAATACTTACATCTTTAGTAAATTCTGCCACTTTATTGATGTCCCTCAGGTAACGTGAACGTTATCAGGTACCTGAAGGTCATTTTTTTGAAAATTACCTACCTATCCGTATTCTCCCAGTAACACAAATCACCGGACGTCAATCCTGCCGTACCAGGCACAACACGCTGCCTGTTTGACGGCTTCATAGCTCCCCATGCCGTAGCGCCGGTCCCAAAAATGAGGCAAGCCTTCCTCGGTTGACAGGTCTCGGAGAAACGTAGCCCCCGTCCCTTAATTGACCGGGTCCGTTGCAATTCTTGAGGCCCCTATACTATGCTCTGACCATGCCTTCTCCTTCACTCTCATCTGAGGACGAATTGCTGCCTGTTGAGCCGCCTTTTCTGTCCATTGTAGTACCCATCTACAATGAGAAACCGACCCTCGATGAACTCTTCACCCGACTTCTTGCCACACTCCAGGACTATGGAAAAACCTTCGAAATCATCGTCGTAGATGATGGAAGTAGCGACGGTAGCCTGGAGGTGCTGCGGGATTGGAATAAACGGGATTCCGCAATTCGGCTGGTGGTTTTGTCCCGGAATTTCGGACAGAGTCCCGCCCTCTACGCTGGTTTCTCACGGGCCCGAGGCCAACTTGTGGCGATGATTGATGGCGACCTGCAAAACTATCCGGAAGACATCCCCCGCCTCTTCGACACCCTCGAAGAAGGCTACGATATGGTCAGTGGCTGGCGCTCGGCCCGAAAAGACAGCCTCTTCCGCACACTGGCCTCTCGCATCCTGAATCGCTATGTCGCCCGGACCACCCGGGTGCCACTCCACGATTATGGTTGTGCCCTGAAAGCCTTCCGTCGTGAGCTGGTCGACCACATGCTGACCCTTTCCCACCGTTGCCGCTACCTTCCGGTGGATGCTGCGGCCCTGGGCGGTAAGGTCGCTGAAATCGAGGTGCGTCACGACGAGCGCAGTCACGGCGAGAGCAAATACAACCTTGTGAAGCTAATCCGGACGGCCTTCGATCTCGTAACGGGGATTTCGGCAGCACCCCTCCAGTTTATTGGCGTAATGGGTTGGATATTCGCCGCTTTTGGCTTTTCCATGAGTCTCTGGGTAGCCTATGTACGTATCACCATGGGTGATTTCAATGCCATGGGCACCGTCGTCGCCATCTTCTTCTTCCTCTCCGGGTGCCAACTCGTCGCAACGGGTCTCATGTGCGAATACATAGGACGCATCTACGTAGAAGTACAGGGAAAGCCCTACTACGTGGTCCGCGAGGAATCAGACTGATGCCCCCTATGAACGTGTTGGTTCTCGCCGTGGGAGGCAACGTCGGCCAAGGCATTCTCAAAGCACTACGACATCACCCACGTCCCCTCCATATCATCGGTGCCGACGTATTTCCCCTGTCCATGGGACTCTATACCGTTGAGCATGCCTACATCTCGCCCTGGGCCAATGATCCGGCCTTCGTCGACTGGCTCATTACATGCTGCCATGACGAGAACATCACCGCCATCCTGGCCGGTGCCGAGCCGGTTCTTATGGCCCTGGCTACCCATCGGGAGCGTATCGAAAGCGAAACGGGTGCCCAGTGTATCTGCAGCTCTCGGGAAGTACTGGAACTGGGCGACGACAAACTCAAGACCTGCCAGTGGCTGGAGGCGTCCGACCTGCCCTTTCCTGCCTATGCCGACGCCGCGAATGACCAGGCCGTCGCGACTTTGTTGGAAACCGTTGGCTATCCCCTGCTGGCAAAACCCCGACGGGGCGGTGGCTCCCACGGGGTTTTCACGATTGAAAAAGCTATCGACCTGGACTATGCCCGGGCGAAGGAAGACTACCTGATTCAGGAATTCCTGGGGACAGACGACGAGGAATATACGGTGGGCTGTTTTCGTGACCGGGACGGTACGCTGGCACCCAGTTGCTGTATGCGGCGTGAACTCGTCTCTGGGACTACCTACCGGGCTGTGTTGGGCGATTTCCCCGCCGTTCGCCGCGAAGCAGAGGCGATTGTGCAGCAGCTCGCACCCGAGGGCCCCTGCAACGTACAACTGCGACTTACCAAACGGGGGCCCGTTTGCTTTGAGATCAATCCCCGGTTTTCCGGTACGACGCCCATTCGCAGCCATTTTGGCTATCGGGAAGTTTCCGCAGCGCTGGACAACCTGGTCGAAGGGCTTCCGGTGGCGCTCCCCCTGTGCACTGAGGGCATTGCGCTACGGTATTGGAACGAACTCTACGTAGACCCCGCCTCTGCGCACACGCTGGAATCGACGGGCTCGCTCCCTGAGGCCCATACCGGCTGCAAGTTCATTGAAGACTACGGCCTACCCCAGAAGTAATGCCCGTCGGTCGCCTACTCTGCAGCAATCATGACCAGCGTCATCTCACGCCCCACGACTTCCTGAATCTCCAACGCCCACCCCTCGTAACTACGTTCGCGAATCTGGTCAACGAGGTAGCCGAGACTGCCCGTGTAACCCAGACGTATCCGGGCAAGGCGATCCGAGAAAAAGGACTCTTCGATAGAGTTAATCATGGGCTCCTGCTGCAACACACTGGTGAACGCAGACAAACGTTCTCTGCTCCCGGGATTGTGGAGCGTAATGAGCACTTCATCCTGCTTGTGTACGCTCAATACCGACAGGACCGTGGCCACGGTGACGTCACCGAGCATTTTCTTCGCCACGTCACTCAGGACCTCCTCACGGCAGGCTTCGGGGTCAATCCCGGAGATGGCTGCCGAACGGGAGAGTACGTCCAGTAAATCCCCATCACTACCGCGCAGAATTTTGAGCTCCAGAACGGCTCGAGTACGGCTTGTAATTCCCGCTTCGGCGGCTTCACTGCTTTCGAGCCGTGCGATACCCACGACGACGACGTCTGCCAGGGTTTCCCGGGCATAAGACCCCGCTTTTTCCACATCGCCCAAAACGGCCTCGTGAAAGTCAGACGCCTTAAACAAGGCCTCCAGTTCGGTATGGGATGTCGCCGCAAGGCCCAGATTTTCCAGACCGGCGACCAGCGTCGTTTCTACAATTCCAGGAGATTCTATCTCTACCGCGCCATCGCTTTCGACAGCAATCAGGCACGATACCTTGGGGGGCTCGGGCAGACGGGGCAGCACCAAGGTCGCGAGATCCTGATCAACGGCGGCCATATCGACGTAGGCATCCACCTCCACCTGGGTTCGCCCGCTTCGGGTGTCGACATGGAGCTCTTCCATCCGGATGACGTAGTGACCGGCCTTGCGAATCATACTCCGAAAGGGCTTCAGATCACCGGAGGCAATCTTCGAGCGAAGTATCTCCCGCATGACTTCGTGCTGGGCTTCCTCACGGGCCTCCCGATGGGCAGCAAACCCGACGCCCTCAGCGAAGCCCAGGGCACGGAGACGAAACTCACCCTCTGAGGAAGCCCCGAAGGCCCCCGGCATCCCGACGAGATAGCCTGCGAGAAGGACAGCGACAGCCAATGCACTTCGAAGTCGATTCACGGAGCCCCGCAGTTCTGTTGAAACAACTAGTTTCGACGATTCGCCAGAGAGATGTAATAGAGGAGCATGAGAACCGAAGCCACGGCCGCCGCCACATAAGTCCACGCAGCAGCGCCCAACACGGCACGGGCACCGGGCATCTCTTCGGAGTCCAGGATGCCTCCCTGCTCCAAGGCGGCCAGCGCACGGCTACTCGCATTGAATTCAACCGGCAGCGTCACCAAGGTAAAGGCCGTTGATGCCGCAAAGAGCAACACACCAACCATGATTAAGAAACTGAACTGCGACGCAATCAATCCGATGAAAATCAACGGAAAGGCCAATTTCGTTCCGATACTGGCCGTGGGATACATGAAGGAGCGCATATTCAACGGCGCATAGCCCCGGGCATGCTGAATCACATGGCCGATCTCATGGGCCGCAATGCCCAGTGAGGCCACACTGCGCCCGCCATAGACCCCTTGAGACAGGCGGACTACTTTCGCGGTGGGATCGTAGTGATCGGTGAGTTCACCCGGAATGCATTCCAACGCGACGTCGGTAATGCCTTCCTGGTTCATCATCCATTGGGCGATGTCCGCCCCCGTCATCCCCGATCGACTGACGACCTTGGAATACTTGGCATAGGCACCTTTGACTTTGGCCTGCGCCCAGAGGGAGAGCCCCATCGTGACAAATATAATCATCATATACATGGGATCAAAATACATAGGGTGCTACTTCTTCTTACCTTTGGCGTCATTCTCCTGTGCAGCTTGTTGCTGTGCAGCTTGCTGCTGGGCAGGAGCGCGCATGACGCATTGACCATTTAACGTCGCACCTTCTTCCATCGCGAGACTACGAGCGCGTATGTCGCCATTTACGGTGGAAGTGGCCGCCAAACGGAGGATGCCCGGCGTCGTCACATTACCATACACCTGGCCGGCAAGAAATATTCGTTTTCCCGCAAGAAGATCAGCATTCAGTCGGCCTGTTGGTCCAAGTTCCAGATCTTCGGAACATTCGACCTTACCTTCGACCAACCCTTCGATTTTGCAGGCCCCGGCCCGAACATTGCCGGAAATCAGAGCACTTGGTCCCAGGTGGAGACGTCCTTCGATGGTGATATTCCCTTCGATACGCCCGCCAATTTCTGTATCATTGGCGCTGCTGAGGGAGCCTTCGATAACCACGCCCTCGGGGATAATCATCCGTTGGGTGTTCACCGAACGGGCACGGCGCATGGCCAAATCATCCACATTCGCCGTAGGGGAGCCTGCGGTTTCGGCCACCGCATCCCGGTGCCGTTCGTCACCGCGGCTGGTTTGGAGCTTATCATTGAAACGGGAGTTAAAACGGCCCAAAAGCCCTTTTTTACCCGCTTTTTCAAGCTTTTCAAAGTCCGAATCCGCTTCGAAATCAAGTTCGAGCGGTGCGGTTTGGGGGTTCTTCACGTCGTCCTGCGCCATAATCAAAAATATCCCAATCGGTTCGCCATATCGACGATGCAGCCCGAAATTTTTCCTTGGGGTTTACCTACCACAAATGGTACACCCGAGTTTACCGCTTCGGAAACGTACTTATCAAAGTACACGAAGCCCAGATTCTCTGTATCCATACAGAGATGTTGCTTGGCGAACTTAGCCAGAATCGAAGCCGCTATCTTCGCTTCATGGGCGTTGGTCGCCTTGCTGACCACTATTTTGGGGCGAAATGCCCGTGCGAGGGCCATCAATTCATCACACAATTGTTTTTTTACGGCCGTCTCGAAACAATCGGCCTTTTTTATGCATGTCAGGAAATCCGTCAGGGTTTCATTGCGCTTCAGCAGGAATCCCACCTCCGGACTGCGATAGAACCGCTCGATTCGTCGAAACAGGGCTGCACGCAGAAATTTAAAGGCATTGTCGATACTCGTGCGCTCCGGCGTAATCACAACCACACCGTTGGTATTGGTCATCAGAAAGAAGTCCAGCGTGTTCAGGTGGGCTCCCGCATCAAGGTCGACCATGACCAAATCGGCATCCAGTCGGCGCAATTCGCGAATCAGAGAGACCTTTTGCTGAAAACGGGGATTGGCCGCATCCATGAGCCCACTCGTACCGGGAATCAGCCTCAGGTTGGCGTAGGGCGTATCGCAGACAATGTCCTGCAATCGTTTCCGCCCCTGCTGACGAAAAAAATCATCGAGTCGGACTTTGGAACGAAAACCCAGTACCGTTTCGATGTTGGAACAACTTAAATCGGCATCGAGCAAGATGACGCGCCAGCCACGGCGCGCAATCTCTACGGCCGTGTTGACGGAGAAGCAGGTCTTTCCCACGCCCCCTTTACCCCCACCGATAACGATTATCTCGGGTGAGGCAACCTGGGGCGCCTGCTCTTTGGTGAGGTCTATCGGATTAAGTCCCATACGCCTTGCAGAGCACCTTCGTTGTATCCAGTTGATTACACTGAGTTTAGCAAAATACTCAGCGGTCGTCAACGAAGGAATTCCGGTGCCGGAGGACACCCGAACCCTTGGACGAATACATTAACTCGCTCGCACGCGGTAACAAACAGGCTGTGCTATGCGCTCAGGCCATGGTCCCCAGGCTGAAAAGCCCAGCTACTTGACCTGAACAGTCTCCCCGACAACCTGAAGATTTGATGGAACTGCACTTTTGTAATAGCTTTCCAGAGAGGTCCGTACCGTTGAAGGCACGGCAGAAACCGACTTGGCCGTCGCGCTTTTAATCACGACTTCGGTTTCGGGCTTGGTATTCCGCACAAGCACCTGGGGCGCATTGGTAACGGCTTTCGCCATTTTTCCATCGGTCGACTTCGCCGTCCCCCCTTTTACCAGGACCTGCATTATGCCATCACCCTGGATATTGGAGATGAGGATAATCCGCTGGTTAGTGGCGCTTTTTATGATCGTCACATCCCCCGTCACCGTCCCCGTGAAGGGTGGTGTGTGGTCGAGCCGCTTCTTTGTGCGGCTTTCATTGGGAAGGGTAGGCTTACTCTCCGGCGGGAGCTGGGGCACGTTGGCCGCCATCATTTCGGCCATGCTTCGCTTGGCATAGGTGACGCCGGGATTCTTAATGGTCTTTACCTGGGGAATATCCTGGGAAAAGACCATCACGTCCTCGGCCTTGAGGGATATTTCAGTCATGTTGCCGTAGTCCAACACGAACGCCACCGGCTCGTTGCTTACTTCCATGGCGGCAGTCAAACCCACAACCACTATCAATGATGCATACAACATGTTGTCACCTCAGGGACGAAAAATTAGAAATCATTCTCTTTAAGCTTACCGTAGAATCCCTGAAATTTGCAAAGAATAAACCTCTGAGCAACGGGGATATCAGGCAGACTGAGCTTTTTTCTTCCGTTCCCACGGCTTGGTTTCCCGGGGCTTAATTTCTTCCGGACGATGGGTAGGCAGCCCCATCCCGGCAGAAAACCATACTTTGTCCATGCCCACGACCTCCTCGATGGCATAGCGAAACTGCCGGGTCGCGGGCACAAGGCAGGCTTCCGTCGCATGAATCGTGACCAACTTTCCGATAGCGGTTCGACAATGGAGATAGACATCGCATTCCCCCTTGGCATTGCCCAGGAGTTCAGCCAGCTTGTGTATTTGCTCTTTCTGGAGGGCTTCCCCTTCCAGGGCCACGTGGACCGCCTTCGCGAGCTGCCGCTCCGAATCTTCAATGGCGAATACATCCACCGCGACGAGTCCTGGCTCATCGTTTCGGTAATTCACCCGGGCGGGAATCATTACGATCATATCTTGAGCAAGCAGGCCCGCTTTCTGCTCGAAGGTATCCGAAAATACCGTCACCTCAATGAGCCCCTGAAAGGTTTCGAGGGCAATAAAGGCCATTCGCTTGTTGGTCTTCGTCACGTGGATACGCACGGTTGTCACCGAGCCCGCCACATTGATGGTCTGTCCCTCTTTGTAGTCGGAGAGCTGAACGAGGTTGACCGTTCCAAATCGATCGATAATATCCAGATAGGGATCGAGGGGATGGCTGCTGATGTAGAGCCCCAACATTTCTTTTTCCATCTGGAGCACTTCGTGATCAGGGTATTCTGGCAGCTCGGGCTTCTGGTGCATGGTCGCCATGGTATCTTGCATACCGTCCATGTCAAAAAGGGAAAACTGACCTGCGTCCTTGTCCCGCTGGGCACTCTGACCTTCCCCGAGGGCTTGATCGAGGGCGGCTTCCACCTGTCGGCGATTCCAGCCCATGCCCACAAAGGCACCCGCCCGGTTGAGGCTCTCTATACAGCGACGATTCACCATCCGGGTGTCGATCCGCTTACACATGTCGAAAAGGTCCAAAAACGGGCCATTTTCGGTCCGTTCACGGGTAATCTCTAAGGTGGGGCCCTCGCCCACATTCTTAATGGCCCCCATCCCGAATCGGATGGACTGCCCATCAACGGCGAAATAATTCCAACTGTGATTTACGTCTGGCGGAAGCACGTCAATTTTCATACGACGACATTCATCGACGTAGAGTGCTACTTTGTCCAGATTGCCCGATTCACTGGTGAGCAGGGCGCACATGAATTCGACGGGATAATTGGCCTTTAAATAGGCCGTCTGGTAGGCCACAAAAGCATAGGCCACACTGTGGGATTTATTGAAACCATAACCTGCGAAAGTTTCGATCTTGTCCCAGATTACCCCCGCGAGTTTCTCGTTGATATCGTTGTTGGCACAACCGGCGACGAATTTTGCTTTCTGCTCGTCTAGAAGTTCTTTCTTCTTTTTACCCATGGCGCGGCGGACAATATCGGCCTGACCCAGGCTGAAACCCGCGCAGGCCTGTACCAACTGCATGACCTGTTCCTGATACACGGCAATGCCGTAGGTCTCTTCGAGGATCGGCTTGGTGACCTCGTGGTCATACTGAATGGTCTCAGGCTTATATTTGCCTTCAATATAGGTATCGATGAACTGCATGGGGCCCGGCCGGAACAGGGCCACCAGGGCACTCATTTCTTCCAGGCTCTGCAAACCGATACGCCGGGCCAAATCGCGCATACCGGAGCTTTCCAACTGGAAAACGCCGGTGGTCTGGCCCGAACGAAGGAGCTCATAGGTTTTTGTGTTATCGCAGGTAATATTGTCGATATCGATGGAAACGCCCCGACCCTCGCGAATCAGACGTACCGCTTCGTGGACCACCGTCAGCGTACGCAGGCCGAGGAAGTCCATCTTCAGGAGCCCCACCTCCTCCACGCATTTCATTTCGACCTGGGTGGCCACCGTATCGGAGTTACTGGCCTTATAGAGGGCCACGTGGTCGGTCAGATCGTGATCGCAAATCACCACGCCGGCCGCGTGGGTGCCGCAGTTACCAATCGTGCCTTCCAGCCGTTTTGCCAGGCGCCAGAGCTTATTGATCTGGGGATCCTGCTCGATCAAAACCTGAAGTTCTTCTACCCGCTCCTCGGCGTCCTTAAGTTTAATCTTGAGTTCATCGGGAATGAGTTTGGCGATTCGGTCGACATCGCCGTAGCTCATGCCCAGCACACGCCCTACATTTCGGATCACGTTTTTGGCCAGCATACGACCAAAGGTAATGATCTGACTCACGTTTTCCCGGCCATACTTCCGATAGGAGTAGGCAATCATCTCTTCCCGCCGGTTATAGCAGAAATCGATATCGAAATCGGGCATGGACACCCGCTCGGGATTGAGAAATCGCTCGAAGAGGAGATTGTAGCGCATGGGGTCAATATTGGTAATTCTCAGCGCGTAGGCCACGATACTGCCCGCACCCGAGCCACGTCCTGGCCCCACCGGTATGCCTTCTTTGTTAGCGAAGTTAATAAGATCCCACACCACAAGGAAGTAATCGACAAACTTCATGCCTTCGATTACATTCAGCTCAAATTTCGCCCGATCTACGAATTCGGCCGCCGGTGGACTGCCATAACGCTTCTCCACCCCAAGCATCACGAGTTCGGTCAGATAGCTCAGGGGCGTAACCCCTTCTTCGTACCCTTCATCGGGCGTATAGGCCGGGATTAAGCTCTCTCCCAGCGGAATCACCACATTGCACCGCTCCGCCACCTTCACGGTATTATCTACCGCCTCGGGACAATCGTGAAAGATTTCCCGCATCTCCGCTTCGGTGCGAAAGTGAAATTGCTCGGTGGGAAAGCGAAAACGCTTTTCGTCTTCGAGGGTCGTCCCCGTCTGCACGCACAAGAGGGCTTCGTGGGCCTCGGCATCCGATTGATCGATATAGTGACAATCGTTGGTCGCTATGACCATCAGGCCATAGTCTTCGGCCATCTGCTGAAGGACCGGATTCACCTTTTCCTGCTCTTCGATGCCGTGGTGCATGAGCTCAACCAGGTAATTATCCCTGCCGAATATCTCGATATACCGTTCCAATTCCCGGACGGCGAGATCGGGATCGTCCTGAAGAATGGCCTGGGGCACCCGACCCGCAAGACAGGAGGTAGTCGCAATGAGCCCCTCGCTGTGCTTCGCCAGTAGTTCGTCGTCTACCCGAGGCTTGTAGTAGAACCCCTCAAGATAGCCCTTCGAGCTCAGTTTACAAAGATTGTGGTAACCCGCTTCGTTCTCGCAAAGGAGGAGGAAGTGATTGTTGTAAGAGCCAAGAAACTTCGTGTTCGTATCGGTGCGCTTGTCGGGCGCCACATAGAGTTCACAGCCGATAATGGGTTTAATACCCCGAGACTTCGCCATCTGATAGAACTCAACCGCCCCGAAGAGGTTACCGTGGTCGGTGAGGGCGCAGGCTTCCATCCCATATTTTTCACAGCGGTCCAGCAACTCTTTGGTCTTACAGGCACCATCGAGGACGCTATAGTCGGAATGTACATGGAGATGAACGAAACCAGAACTCATTTGTGTATGTTCTCCCAGAGCAAGGCCAAGGCCGCGTCTGATGTTTGCTGCTTGATAGATTCACGGTCGCCCTCAAAAACGAAATGGACGGCCTCCGTGCTGCTGGCACGCGCTACGGCGATATGAACCAGCCCAACCGGCTTCTCCTCCGTGCCACCACCGGGCCCGGCAATCCCCGTAACCGCAACGGCGAAATCGGTGCCCAGACGGCTGCGTGCACCCTCGGCCATGGCCCGTCCGGTCTGTTGGCTTACGGCACCGTAGAGCCGCAACGTTTCCTCGGGCACATCCAACAGATTCATCTTTACTTCGTTGGCATAGGCGACAATGCCGCCTTGAAAAGGAGTGGAAGAACCCGGCACGTTGGTCAGACGGTGGGCGATGAGGCCACCACTGCAAGACTCGGCAGTTGCAACCGACTTTTCCGTACCTATAAGATACGAAATAATCTGATGTTCGATTGGCAGACTCATGCAGCTCAGGATCCTCGAAAGTTGGCACAACCGTATCACCGCCACTGTAGGTGGCGCAAGAGGAAAAACGTGAAACCCGAATTGGCGGGGCTTATTTCGCCTTGTTCTTTCGGGGACATGCACGTATACTATTGACAATGATCTATGCATTCTTGAAAAAGCTGGCCATTGGCCGTCGAAACGCAGGGACCACCCTTCTTCTGGCAGGTGCCTTGTTGTTCGCCCCCGGCCCCCTGCCCTTCCAGGGCGACGCCTGCGCCGCCGACGATCCGCCCCCCCGGGTTATTGGCAAGTCTCACATGAAAGAACGACGCAATGCCGCGAGCCAGCGACGCCGTGAAATGGGGCTCAAGACATTCAAGAACACATCCGGTACGCCCACGCTGACGAACCGCAGCTCAAAGTACAAGAATCGAAAAGACTATCGAGAAGTCCGCCTGAAATTTGACCCTATCGTCATCCTGCCAGAATATCGGAAGCGCCCCAAGTCCACCTTCTACGCTTCGAAGGATTACGAAAAGCTCGTTTCTCACTACGCCAAACTCTACGGTGTGGAAGAAAATCTGGTTTACGCAGTCATCAAAGCGGAGAGCAATTGGGATCCCAACGCCACGTCGAGTGCAGGTGCCTGCGGGCTCATGCAGTTGATGCCGGGGACCGCTGGTGAAATGGGTGTATCGGACATATTCGACCCGGCCCAGAATATTGCTGGGGGTACCCAGTATCTGGCGAAGATGCTCCAGCTCTTTAAGAATGACACCACCCTTGCCCTTGCCGCCTACAATGCGGGCCCGGGCAACGTGCAGAAATATAATGGCGTCCCCCCCTTCGAAGAGACCCAGAAGTATGTCGTCCGCGTAAAAAATTACGCTGGCGATCTTTCCACGACCAGCCTCCCCCGCCGCTTTCCTCGTATGCAAGTGGCCCGTGCTGCCGGCTCCGATTCCGCCTCTCCGAACACCCAGGAGACCAAACGGCCCGGACCCGGCATGCCCGCGAACGGCACCTATCCTTATATGATTCATTTCCACAGCGGCCTGAGTCAGCCAGCGGATAGTATTGAGGACAAAGACCCCTATTACTTTATTGAATACGGTAAGCGGTCGTACTCCGTACGCAAAGATCTCGTCAAGGAAATCGTGAACAAGACCTGAAGATGGTGCGTCAAGCCCAGGCGGCAAGCATTTGTTCCATTTGCGCCTTCAGTTCCTGCTCCAGCCCATCCATCTCCACCCCTTCTTGTAATTGCTGGCACGCCTCCTCTTTCTGCCCCTGCGCGTAAATCAGTTGCGCCAGATAGATTCGGGCGAGGCCACCCGTCGGGTTCGCGTCAATAACCCCCTGCAGCGTCTGAAGCGCACCGGTCAGATTGCCCTGCTTTATCTGGCAATCCACCAGCATACACATGGCCTCGGGGGAGTTGGGCTCTAATGCGAAGGCGCGATGTGCGTAACGCTCTGCCCCCGTGATGTCACCCCGATCACTGTAAAACTCTGCGGCGGTAATAAACCCCGTCATACGGTCCGCAGGCGAATAGTCCTTTGGGCAATAGAACGAGCCGTACATAAGTCCGCCATTCAGCTCATATTCATTGTAGGTACTCGCGTAGCCGAGAAAGTCTTCCACATACCACTCACTTCGGTGGAGTTCGGCCGGGTTACCGTATTGCTCCGGGTGATCCCAGCCTTCACCAAGAGGAATGTTTATGATAAGCATTTCCTTCGCCTTGGCATGTAGCATCTCGACGACCCGCTCCGCCTCATCTTTGTGCATGTGCTCGATGACGTCGCCCGCAATAATCAGATCATATTCATCGAGTGATTCACACAAATCGCGAATATCACCGATGATTATGTTGCTGTAGAGCGCCCGCTGGTGGTTCTGGATGTAGGGTTCGAAAAACTCGACGCCGTCGATGCGGACACTCCAGTCCTCCGGACGAAACCGTCCATAAAAGGCGTCCAGGTATTCCCGACAGAGGTAGCCCCATTTACCGTAACCACACCCGACATCAAGGACCGATTTGGGTTGCACACCTATAATCTTGTTGACGCACGACGTGATTTGAACATGGATACTTACGGGCATGATCTCTCCCCAGATGAGCAAAAGCCAATTGTGTGTGGGACGATTATACAGGCACGGCGCTCACAAAGTGCAAGTGTCGTGCAGGGGCAACTGCATCCGAAGCCCCTCCTGCTGACATACCGCAGATAGGGCTATGCCAGCAAATCGTCCTGCACCACACCGGCCACGTCGGTCAGGCGGAAGTCCCGCCCCTGGAAGCGGTAGGTAAGACGCTCATGGTCGATGCCGAGCTGGTGGAGAATGGTCGCCTGAAGATCATGCACGTGCATGGGCTTATCAATGGGAGAAAAGCCCAATTCGTCCGTCTCGCCGTGGGTATAGCCCGCCTTGATGCCACCACCAGCCATCCACATGGAGGCGCATTCGATGTGGTGATTTCGACCGACTGTGTCCCTGATTTCGCCCATGGGGGTACGGCCAAATTCACCACCCCATATGACGAGTGTGTCTTCCAGCAGTCCCCGCTGCTTCAGGTCTTTCACCAAGGCGGCCGACCCCTGGTCCACATCCCGACACACATCATCCAGGCTGTTTGAAAGGTTTTCAGAGTTACCACCATGGTGGTCCCAGTTGGTGTGATAGAGCTGAATAAAACGAACGCCCCGCTCCACGAGACGACGGGCCAGGAGGCAATTCATCGCATAGGAGGGCTCCCCGGTTTTGGCTCCATAGAGGTCCATGGTATCCTGAGTCTCGCCCGACAGGTCCATCAGCTCGGGGGCACTGCTCTGCATGCGGTAGGCCATTTCATAGGCACTGATTCGTGCGGCGATTTCGCCATCGCCCGTCACGTCTAAACGGGCCCGATTCAGATCATTTACCGCGTCGATAACCCGTCGCTGCTCCCGATCCCCCACGCTTTCCGGGTTACTCAGGTTCAGAATGGGGTCGCCCGTAGAGCGAAAGGGCACCCCCTGATGGGCAGCGGGCAGAAAGCCACTTCCCCAGTTGGGTTGTCCGCCACGAGGCCCACGGGGTCCGGACTGAAGAACGACAAACCCAGGCAGGTCCTGGGATTCGCTTCCGATGCCATAGTTTACCCAGGCCCCCATGCTGGGACGGCCAAACTGGCCAGAGCCCGTATTCATAAAAATCTTGGCCGGCGCGTGGTTGGGCACATCGGTTGCCACGGTTTTCAGGAAGGAAACGTCGTCGACGATGCCCGCCGTGTGGGGCAGACACTCCGAAACCCAGGCACCACAATCACCATGCTGTTTAAAGTCTCGTACCGTGCCCAAGAGCTTCGGTGGGCCGTCGTTCCCGAAGGAATCCATGAAGGCGAAGCGCTTGCCTTCAATATAAGATTGGGGAATGGGCTGTCCGTTGTATTGCTGAAGTACGGGCTTGTAGTCAAAAAGTTCGAGTTGGCTTGGGCCGCCCGCCATAAACATAAAGATGACGTTCTTGGCCTTCGCCCGGTGGTGGCCCTTCCCCCCCAGAATCCCCATGCTGTCTTGTTGCATGGCCGCAGCGGCATCCCCGCCATTCCCCAACAGGGAGCCCAGGGCGATGGAGCCGAGCCCAACGCCACATTGTTTGAAAAAGTGGCGGCGCGTTACCCCGTGCAGGGCGTCTTGATAGGTCATATTGCGCATAGCGCTATCCTCTACTTATTCCCGGGTAATGAACTCATCCAGATTAAACAGGGTCCGCGCGACACCGAGCCAGGGATCAGGGGCTGGACTTGCCTTCCTGAAGTCTTCCAGCAGGCTCGATAAAACCTGCATTTCGTGGGCCTCCGGCTCCCGGTTAAGCGAGGCCCGGAAGGCATAGCGAAGTTTTTCCCCGTCAGATTCCATAGGAGCCGCCGCAATGCGCTTCGCAAAGGCTTCGGCCTGCTCTACATAGGCCTGGTCATTCAACAGGGTCAGGGCCTGCAGAGGCGTATTGGAGCGACTACGCCGGGTACAGGCCACCATGGCATCGGGCGCGTCAAACACAACCAGCGAGGGATGGGGCGTTGCCCGCCAGAAGAAGGTATACATGCCGCGACGGAATCGGTCGCCATCGGCACTCTCGTTCCAGGGCCGGGCGCTTTGTCCCAGTTTCATCACCCCATCGGGCTGGGGCGGATATACGCCGGGGCCACCAATGGTTTCGTCCAACAACCCGGAAGCAGAAAGGGTCGCATCTCGTATGATTTCCGCATCAAGTCGGACGCGATTCTGCCGTGCAAGCAGATAATTCCGTCGATCGACATTCTCCAGGTCACTTCGGGTATGGGAGGCCTGCTGGTAGGTGGCCGAGGTGACCATTTCCCGTATAGAGGCCTTGACGGACCAGCCTCGGGCGATAAATTGATTGGCGAGATAGTCCAACAGCTCCGGATGGGTCGGCAGTGCCCCCTGATATCCAAAGTCATTCTCCGTCTCCACGAGCGCACGACCGAAGAGAAACTGCCAGAAGCGATTCACCGTAACTCGGGCCGTCAGTGGGTTGGCGCGACTGACAATCCAGTTGGCTAAATCAAGACGAGAGCCGATTTCTGGCCCGTCGTAGGCGTGAAGCACGGCCGGTGTGCCGGGTAACACCTGCTGCGCAAGGCGGGTAAAGTCTCCATTCTCAAACAGATGGGTTTCTCGCGGCTCCCCACGCTTGCGGAGGACCATGGTCTGGGGAACCTTGGGAAGCTCCGCCCGCAGGTCATTTATCTTCTTCTCGAATTCCTGATTGGGCCCATCGGCTTGTAGAAAGCGCTTCTGGAGTAAGCCCTCCTGCTCGGCGGTCCACGAGGCCCGGTCTATGCCAATCGCGGCCTTTTCTTTCAGGCCCCAATCCTTTACCGCCTCCTCGCTCAGTCCTGCGAGCCACACGGGAAGCACTTCCTGGATGGCTTTCTCTCGATAGGCCTTGGATTCCGGTGTGATCTCGTTTATTTTCGCCTGAATAAGGGCAATACGCTCCGATTCCTCGGCCGTGGGCAGGTCCAGATCGATTTCATCGTCGTTATTGTAGAAGGCGAAGAGTTTGTAGTACTCCTCTTGATACACGGGGTCATACTTGTGATCATGGCATTTCGCGCACCCCAAGGTCAGCCCGAGAAACACCGCACCCGTCGTATCTACCCGATCCACAATCCCTTCAATACGAAATTCTTCTTTATCAATGCCGCCTTCCTGATTAATCATCGTATTTCGATGAAAGCCCGTGGCTACCCGGTCAGACTGGGTCGCATCGGGCAGGAGATCACCCGCCAATTGGGTTCGGACGAAATCATCGAAGGGCAAATCTTCATTGATAGCGTTGATGACCCAGTCCCGATAGGGCCAAATCTGGCGGGGACCATCGATACTGTAGCCATTGGAATCGGCATAGCGCGCGGCGTCGAGCCAATGACGGCCCCATCGCTCTCCAAAATGGGGCGAAGCGAGCAAGTCATCGACCACTTTCTCATAGGCCTGGTCACTCGGATCGGCCAGAAAGGCATCAAGCTGTTCAATGGTGGGCAAAATGCCAATGAGATCGAGGTAAACCCGCCGGAGGCGCGTTTCGGCTTCGGCCTCGGGTGACGGCGCAATCCCTTCCGCTGCCAGGCGTCTGCCGACAAAGTTGTCGATGGGGTTACGCACCCAGCGGGCGTCCGCCTCCTTCAAGGTCGGTATCTCCGGCCAGGCAGGCGACACGAAGGCCCAATGCTTTTCGTAGGGTGCCCCCTCCGCCAGCCACTGCGTCAATGTCTCGATTTCGGCGTCGGAGAGGGTGGAGGATTCCGAGGGCGGCATCTGATCGTCGGGATCCTGGGTCGTAATTCGTTCCAGAATAAGACTGCTATGACCGTCGACGCCAAAGATGTCACGAAGGCGCTCGGCCGTCATCCCCCCTTCTTCCGGGGGCACGTCGAGTCGCAAATCGCCCTTCCGCTGCTTGGCGTCGGGCCCGTGACAGGCAAAACAGTGCTCCGACAGCACCGGCTTCACCTTGGTATTAAACGTGCCGGCACCCACGGGCAGCGCAAGAATTACTACGCCTGCTGCCACGCTACGCCAGGTGGACCATGTGGTAAAACGATTCACGTCAATGCCTGCTTTGTTGTTTGCGCTAATAGAACATCCCATAGCCACTTCCACCCTACCATGTGTCCCCCCACATCTTCCACCCGACCGAGGCCCGAAACATCATTTTCTTTGAAACCGAAGGGGTGTCTGTGTTATCTTACCATCCCGTTAGGGAAACGGGTTCCCCCATCCTCCCTCTCTATTTTTTCTTACGAATTTGTTGTGCGTATTTCGCATATCAGGGATGGATTGACCAATGGCGGAAAGTGAAAAACCACGCGTTATCGCCGTGATCCCCGCCCGATCTGCCTCTACTCGTTTCCCGAACAAGATCATCGCCCCCGTTCTGGGCCACCCCCTTGTCTACCACACCTGGCGACGCGCTTCTGAAGCGACCCTCGTTGACCGTGTGATCGTAGCCATCGATGATGCATCGGTGGCCGACGCGCTGGCTCCGTATGATATGGATCTAATCATGACCCGGGCCGATCATGCCACCGGCACGGATAGAATTGCCGAGGTCATGGAGCATGTCGACGGAGATATCGTGGTCAATCTGCAGGGAGACGAGCCCGCCATTGACCCACGGGTAATTGATGAAGCCATTCGACCCTTACTTGCGGATAGCACACTCGCCATGTCGACCGCCCGGCGCAAGCTGACCGATGAAAAGGCTATTGCCGATCCCAATGTGGTCAAGGTGGTCTGCGACCAGACGGGCAACGCCCTCTATTTTTCACGTCTGCCCATTCCGTATTTCCGGGATGCTACCCAATTTGACGCCACCCAGGATTATTGGCAACACATTGGCCTCTATGTTTACCGGCGGAATTTCCTGCTTAACTACGGCACCCTCCCCCAGACTCCACTGGAACGGGCCGAAAAACTTGAACAACTTCGCGTTTTAGAACACGGCTACAAAATCGCCGTGATTACCACAGACTACGCAGCCATCGGTGTTGATGTACCCGCCGATCTTGCACAAGTCATCGTATTGTTACAGCAACAGGCTGCGGAAGGATAGAACAATGACCTCATATGTATTCGTAACGGGCGGTGTCGTCTCATCGGTTGGCAAAGGTGTACTGGCGGCTGGCCTGGGACTCCTCTTGGAGGCCCGTGGCCTCAAAATTGCCATGATGAAGCTGGACCCCTATATCAACGTCGACCCCGGCACCATGAACCCCTTTGAGCATGGCGAGGTGTTCGTTACGAATGATGGGGCCGAGACGGATCTCGATCTGGGCCACTACGAGCGTTTTACGAAGTGCAAGCTCTCCCAGAAGAGCAATGTGACGACGGGTGGTATCTACAACGCGGTTATCCAGAAGGAACGCCGTGGTGAATACCTGGGCAAGACGGTTCAGGTCATCCCCCATATTACGGACGAGATTAAATCCCGCATACGTCAATTGGTTGCCGATTCCGAGTCCGAACTCGACGTGCTTATCGTGGAGATTGGTGGCACAGTGGGCGATATTGAGAGCCTGCCCTTCCTCGAAGCGCTGCGCCAGTTCCGCCTGGAAGTGGGACCGCCCAATTGCTGTTTCGTACACGTCACTCTCGTGCCCTATATCGAAGCCGCCGGCGAATTAAAAACCAAGCCAACCCAGCACAGTGTGCGGGCCCTCCGTGATATTGGTATCCAGCCCAATGTCATCGTTTGTCGTACGGGCCCCTATTCCCTCAGCGACGCCGAGCGCCATAAGATCGCCATGTTCTGTGACGTGACCGATAATGCCATCGTCTCTGCGAAGGATGTCTCCCCACTCTACGCAATCCCGCTGAACTTTAAGGAGCAGGGACTGGACGAAACGGTCCTAAACCTGCTGAAAGTAGAAGCTGGTGAGAGTGACTTGTCCGAGTGGACCGCCATGGTCGAGCGGCTGAAGGCCAGCACCCGTGAAGTACGGATTGCCGCCGTTGGCAAGTATGTGGGCCATGACGACGCCTACAAGAGTATCAATGAAGCCTTTGTTCATGCGGGTATCGCCAATGACTGCAAGGTCAAATTGGAATGGGTGGATTCGGAGCAATTCGAAGGCACATCAGAGCCTGCCGACGTGCTGAAAGACTTTGACGGTGTTCTCGTAGGGCCCGGCTTTGGCAGTCGCGGCGTCGAGGGAAAAATTCGGGCGGTACAATACGCCCGTGAGAACAACGTACCCTTCATGGGTATCTGCCTGGGCATGCAGGTCGCCGTTATCGAAATGGCCCGCAACTGCGCGGGACTCACGAATGCCAATTCGACCGAATTTGACCCCGAAACAGACGCCCCCATTGTTTCGCTCCTCAGCGAACAAAAAGGCCTGAAAGATATGGGTGGCACCATGCGACTCGGCTCCTATCGCTGCGACCTGAAACCGGGCACCTTTGCCCATGCCGCCTATGGTTCGGATACGGTAGAAGAACGTCATCGTCACCGTTATGAATTCAACAATGCCTTTCTGGAAAAACTGACCAGTAACGGGCCCCTCATTATCAGCGGCACCCATATGAAAGGCGAACACGAATTGGTCGAAATTATCGAGGTCAAAGACCATCCCTGGTTCTGCGCCTCCCAGTTTCACCCCGAATTCAACAGTACGCCCCTGAAAGCCCAGCCTCTCTTTCGCGAATTTGTTAAAGCGTCACTGAAAGGATAATTTATCCGTGGATCTGAAGGTTACTGCCCACCGACTTTGCCTCCTCCTTTCGTGGCAGGAGGCTTTGGGGCGTACACCCCACAACGCCTCCTACGGTGGCGCGAGCTATCGGAAACATGCAGCCCGTGCCATCGCCACCCTCCGTGACGAGGCTCGGGCAGAGGTCCAACGCGCCGGAAGTGAACTTCAGCGACTCATTGCCGCCAACGCCCCGGCGTCGGAGGCCGACAGACAACGTCATCGCATCCAACAATTGAATCACCTTCTGAAAGCCGAGACGGCGTCGACCCTGGGCGGGCCCGTGGCGCTGTCCCTCGAAGGCTATGCCGACGCCTTTGGCGTGGCCCAACCCTCCCCCATGTCCTTCACCCCGCTGGAACGTCGAGACGTGATCACCATTTGGGGTGCCCTCCTCATCGGGGCTGTCGTTTGTCTTGCCCTGAGCTGGTTTTATCTCTGGCGGGCCAACACCTCGTTCTCGACGGAATGGGCCGACAACAACTTCCTCGCCCTCCAGATGAGCAACGAGGGACAAAAAATGGCCGAATTTGTGGGGTCCTGGTCATCGATCACCTCCGAATCCATTCCAGATACCTACGCCGTCGCCCTCTATTGCCAACCGGAAGGTGAAGATGCATTTCAGCCCGCTACGGATCTGGACGGCATATGGGTCTATCAGAATGAGGTCATGGCACCGCAGCGAATCGTATCCGTAGAGCCCGGCGTTTCCATCACGGTACTGCTGGATGTACGCGCCCTGGAATCGATCTACGGAAGAAAGCTTGCGGCGATACGGCTGGAATGCGGACGCAAATCAAGCCCCCGGCAGGCGGTGTTTACGGAACAGGTTCCCACTCCCTGAACTCCCCCCAGCCCCCACTGTAACTCACCCCCGTTCAGCCAGAGCTTCCCACTTTACCTTCACGGGCCCAACGCTCTTCCACGGCCTCGCGCCGTTCGTGTTGCGCCGCACGCACTTTGGGCATCCAGACCCGAATATCGGCCCCTTGCGGCAAGAGTTTCTGCATAAAGGGCACCATAATGCTGTCGCCGAGCACATCGCAAAAAGAATCATAGAGCTGGACGTGGTTTTTGAGCGCTGTTTCCATGTTCGGCTCATCGCCCAAGGTAACATCATCCAGATCGATAAACGTAAACGTCCGTCCATCTGCGGTATAGATGTTCTTCCCGGAAAGGTCGCCGTGATGGGCACCACAATCTGTAAATTGATTGATGGCATGGGCGAGGGCACCAAGAAACCAGTGAATCGTATCGGGGCCTGCATTTTTTTCGATTAGCGCCTGCAGAAATTGTTCTACATTGCGTTGCCCGGCGAGGTATCCCGACAACATGGCGTTGCCCAGGACCACCCCCAGTGCACCGCGCTCGACAAAGGCCAAGGGCGCCGGCACGAGGACGCCGTTCTTTCGCAGATGGTGGGCAGCAAACCATGCACGACGATAGCGACTTCGCTGAAACGTGTGCTTGAGGGGACCACCTCCTCCCGCGAAGGTGCTTTCTTTGATGACGTAATCCCCAACCCGCCGAACTTCGACTTTTGGGGAGATCTTGATAGGCTCGCCGCCTTCAGAGAAGAGTTTCCAGAGTGTATCCACGTCCAGATGGCGGGGATAATAAATCGTCGACCCGCCTCTTCTTGCTTTAACAATCGTATTGTCGATACAGAGTGATGCCATTGTGGCGTACTTTCTACCCCGTCCGCACAATGGCGGACCCATAAATTCCCAAGTTAACGCCCCACACCGAATTAAATCATCGCACTATTTTTATGCCGTCCATGCCAACCCCGAAGCCGATACAGCCAATCGAGCCACCGGGGAATCTGGATGGAACCATACCCTTCCAAGAAAGTATGGAAATTATCCAGAGGACGTCCATGCTTTTCAAATGACCGACGCAATCGCAGCAGATTTCGCGCGCGGGCCATCGTGCCCAACTCATCAACACGCCGGGCGTTGTCAAAGTCTATCAGCCAGACGGCCCCGTCGGATACCAGAATATTTTTCAACTGTAAGTCGGCATGCCATACGCCGTGATCGTGCATATGTCGGGCCGCTTCACCCGCGCACTTCAGCATAGCACGTACTTCCTCCGGTTCCTGGTGCTCCAGGAAAGAGAGCAGGGTTTCTGCCGAAATCCGACGTGTTGCAATGGCACCGCGAAACAGCAGGCCCATGCGACGCCAACTCACACCCAGCAATTCCGGGACCGATCCGCCCTCCCGATAGTAAGACAAGTGGACCTCAAATTCCCGTCGCATGCGATTGCCCAGGTAGCCATCCCGGGCTACCCGCCCTATCAACCCACCACGATGGTAGTGGCGCAGCACGCCTTCACCGTCACCAAGTGGATAGAACTGCACGGTCTCCCGTCCGAAATCAGACGCCTCTACGCAGTCACGCCCTTCAAAAAACGCAGCAATGGTTGAATCCCCATCTTCAACCCGGGCCAGCACGTGTTGGCTTCCCCGGGATTCAGAGCGATATTCGTCATCGTACACGTATCGAGGCTTTCCCGTCAGCAGGTTTTATCCGTCAGAAGTCGGAATAGCGCGATGTTTCACGGGCAATCGACCGTGAAATATCGTGTATTTCCGTTGCGCGATGGCAGTGTAGCATAACGGGCCCTACCCAAGCGCGCCGACCAGCGGAAATCTCTGTTTACAGAGTCCGAAATGGAATCATTTCCAGTCAATATGGTATCCTAGGTGACCTTGATAATCAGCTTTGCCGGGGCAGCATGGCGTACGTAACATCAAGGCCGGGATAGTCTAATGTCGTGTGACCATCCTATGGGGAACGTACCGTCGCACCGAAACCCAATCAAGTGAAAGCAGCAACAATGAGTTCTATTACAGAATCCGATGTCGCCTATGTCGCAGGCCTGGCACAGTTGGACCTCGATGAGGCCGCCACCGCCCGCCTGGTTGGCGAAATGAACAGCATTCTGGGATATATGGAAAAGCTCAACGAATTGGACACCGATTCGGTAGAGCCCATGATGCATGCTATGGACCTCACCAATGTGTTCCGTGAGGACGTGGTAACGCCGTCCCTCCCCCGTGAACTGGCCCTGCGCGGTGCCCCCAATCACGACAACGAATACTTCATGGTTCCCAAGATTCTTGATGCCGAAGGGGGTGGCGCATGAGTAACTGGTATGAAAAGTCCGCCTTCGAAATTCAGCAAGCAGTTGCCTCGGGTAACGTAACGGCTCGTGAGGTCGTGACCTCTTTCATCGCTCGAATCGACGATGTGGATGGTCCCGTGGGTGCTTATACCCAGCGTTGGGACGAAGCGGCCCTCGCCCAGGCCGATGCCGTCGATGCCAAGGTCGCCGCGGGTGAACCCCTCGGTGCGATGGCCGGCGTGCCTGTTTCCCTGAAAGAGTTGATTTGCACAACCGAAGGCCAGACCACGTGCTCCTCCCGCATCCTTCAGGGTTTCCAGAGCCCCTATAATGCGACGGTTACCGAGAAACTACTTGCTGCCGATGCGATTCTCCTGGGTAAGGTGAACATGGATGAATTCGCTATGGGCTCCTCTACCGAGAACAGCGCCGTGCAGAAAACAGCCAACCCCTGGCGTCTTTCTTGCGTTCCCGGTGGCTCCAGTGGTGGTTCGGCCGCCTCTATCGCCTCCGCCACCTCCGCAATCTCCTTTGGCAGCGACACAGGCGGCTCCATACGCCAGCCTGCGGCCTTTTGTGGCTGTGTCGGACTGAAACCCACCTATGGTCGGGTATCGCGTTACGGACTGGTTGCCTTTGCCTCCTCGCTGGACCAGATTGGTCCGCTGACGAAGGATGTTCGGGATGCGGCCCTTGCGCTGAACGTAATTTCCGGCAAAGATCCCCTCGACGCGACCAGCGCCGATATCCCCGTCGAAGATTTCACCAAGGCCCTTACGGGCGACATCTCTGGCTTGAGAATCGGTCTTCCCAAGGAATACTTCGTCGACGCGCTGAGCGCGGAAGTTC
>CAXBPH010000051.1:0-32483 GCA_963977445.1 uncultured bacterium
CAGCGCCCCGGCGGGCCTGCTGATGCACGAAAATCCCCGTTGGGAACCTATCGTCGACAAGGTTTACCTGCAGGCATTTTCCAAACGCATGGAAACGGACCAGCCCCTGACGACGGTGGCGGTATACGATGGCCGGGCCTATACCGGTGGGCCATCGGGGCTCTACCACGTTGGTGCAGCAGGTTTGGAGCCCGTAGACGGAGTGAGCGGCCCGGTGAGTTTGCTCGTTGTTGCGGACGCTAAACTCTGGGCCATCGCGGGCGAAATCCTTCACAAGTTCGATGGGGAGGCGTGGGTACCCATCGCGCTGGACAACGTAGTCGACCTCTGCGCCGATGGAAAGGCGGTCATTGTCGCCACCAATAACGCGCTGTATCGCATGGCAGGCAACACGCCCGCACGACTGACCGAGGATACGCAGGCAACGATATTGGGCGTTGCGGCCTACAGCGGCACCTACTATGTCCACGATGGTCACCGGGTTGGCCTCATGGAAGAGGGCAAGATCACCTTTGATTATCTCTCCGACTGGGGAACCCTGCAGCGGGGCAGCACCATTCGCGATATCCTCGGCGTGGGCAGCCGCCTCGTGTTGGCCACCGATAAGGGCCTTGCCCTCCTGCGGGGTATGACGTGGTATCCCATCTTGGGCGAAGATGGGCTGTGCGTCGAAGACACCACGACGCTGGCGGAAGGCTTTGAAAATGACTTGTGGATTGGCACCAATCGGGGAGCCATCCGCAATGTGGACGGTGAATACCAGTACTTCGGAAAAGGTCGCTGGCTACCCCATGACCAGGTGAATGCCATTGCCAGCGGCGATGATGTGGTTTACCTCGCGACAGCGGGTGGGCTCGGCATCGTAACCTATGAGCCCTACACCCTGGCCAAGAAAGCGGCCTACTACGAGCGCTGGATGAACGAGTGGGGCCAGAAACGGTTGGGCTTCGTCCATTCCCTTAACCTCATCGACGGCGAATGGGTCCGGGAAGTCAGTGACAACGATGTGGGCTACAGCAGCCACTACCTGGCGGCGAAATGCTACGAGTATGCCGTGACCGGTTCCGAAGCAGCCCGGGCCGAGGCCGTCAACATGATGAAGTCGGTGAAGTGGAGCGAGGAGATTACCTCCATAGATGGCTTTCCCGCGCGTTCCATTTACAACGTGGGGGAACCGACCCTGAAGGCCATGCACGGCTCCGGTGGTTTGCCTGCCGAGTGGCACGCCACGGACGACGGGACCTGGGAGTGGAAGGGCGACACCTCCAGCGACGAGACGGACGCCCATCTCTATGAAACCATGATTTTTCTTCAACTGGTCGCCAATGAGGAAGAGCGGGTCTGGGCCACGGAACATCTTCATCGTGTCTTTGGTCATATCGTGGACAACGGCTTCATGTTGCGGGATGTGGATGGCGAGGCGACCCGTTGGGCACGGTGGGATCCGGAATATCTCCAGACGCCCTATGGGTATTATGCCCGGGGCCTCAACGGCATGGAGGCCTTCAGCTATATGGTGACGGCCCTCCACTTTACGGGGGACAAGAAATTTTTCGAAGGAAAACAACAACTGCTCGACTGGAATTACCAGGCCGACATCCTGCGTCAAAAACTCACCTTCCATCCTGGTTATTTTACGCCCTTTGATGACCGTCTTGCGTTCTATACCTACTATTCCCTGATTCAGTATGAAACCGACCCGGAGCTGAAGCGACTCTGGCGGCGGAGCCTGGAGCGGGGCTGGGAAATCAAACGAATCGAAGGCGTGCCGTGGTTTAATTTTATCTACGGGGCCCTGACCGGCAATGACTGTGAAACGGATCGCGCCGTCAGCCACCTGCGCGACTGGCCCATGGACCTGCATCGCTACACCTTTCGCAATTCCCATCGGGATGATTTGCAGACGCCCGAGGGCTATCGCATGTATTCGGAACGGCCGCGACCCCTCAGCCCCCGGGAAACCGAGCCCAATCGTTGGGATGGTGATTTTATGCGCCTCGACGGGGGAACCGGCGCTGCGGTCGTCGCGGATTGTGGTGGCTGGCTCGACGCCTATTGGATGGGCCGTTACTACGGCATGATCACCGCCCCGCAGACCAACGACCCCTCCATGACCTCCGTGCCAGACCGGGGACTCCATGTCGGAGCGAAGCCCTACGACGGTCCGGAACGGCCCAAGCTTAAGCACGAAATGGAGTGACTGATCCCATGAAGCGAGATTTTGTATTCGGCATGATCCTGAGTTTACTTTTCGGCGTGGCTGCCTACGCCGGAGACAAGCCCAACATTGTCGTGATTTTTGCCGATGATTTGGGCTACGGCGACCTGGGTGTTTTCGGGCATCCCACCATACAGACGCCCGAGCTGGACAAGATGGCTGCGGAGGGTCAGAAATGGACCAGCTTCTACACGGCGGCGTCGGTGTGCACACCCAGCCGCGCGGGGCTCCTAACCGGCCGCCTACCCGTCCGCAACGGCATGTGCAGCAGTAAACGGCGCGTCCTCTTTCCCAATTCGTCGGGGGGCATCCCGGAGAGCGAAGTGCTCCTGCCGGAAGCCCTCAAGGCCCAGGGCTACGCCACCGGGGCGGTGGGCAAATGGCACCTCGGCCACCTGCCCCAATACCTCCCCACCAACAACGGCTTCGATTCCTACTTCGGCATCCCCTACAGCAACGACATGGATCGGGATGGCAAGGTCGACCGTGACCATTCCTTTCGGGAGCCAGAGAACGCCTATTTCAATGTGCCCCTCCTGCGCGGCGTAGAGGAAATCGAACGCCCCGCCGACCAGACCACCATCACCAAACGCTACACGGAAGAGGCCACGAAGTTTATCCGCGAACACAAGGCGGGGCCCTTCTTCCTGTACTTGGCCCACTCCATGCCCCACGTGCCTCTCTTTGCCTCTACGGACTTTGTAGAGACCAGCCGACGCGGCCTCTATGGCGACGTCATCCAGGAAATCGACTGGAGCGTGGGCCAGGTATTACAGACCCTCCGGAACGAGGGTCTGGAGAAGAACACCCTCGTGGTCTTCACCTCAGACAATGGCCCCTGGCTCATCTTTAAGGAACAGGGCGGCTCGGCGGGACTCCTCCGGGGCGGCAAGGGTGGCACCTTCGAAGGCGGCATGCGGGTCCCGACCGTCTTCTGGTGGCCCGACACCATCACGCCCGCCGTGGTCGCCGACATGGGCTCGACGCTGGATCTCTTCGCCACAGTCGCAGGCCTTTCTGGCGCGACGGTTCCGGACGACCGCGTCATGGACAGCCACGATCTCGGCCCGGTCTTGCGCGGAGAAGGTCGGAGCCCCCGGGAGACCATGTTTTTCTACCGGGGTTCGGAAATATTCGCCGTGCGCCAGGGACCCTTCAAGGCCCACTTCCAGACCCAAGGCGAATACGGTGGCTCCAAACTCGCCCAACACGATCCGCCGTTGCTCTATAATCTCGACCATGACCCCAGCGAGCAGTATGATGTAGCCGAGAATAATCCTGAGGCGATTGCTGCGATACGCGCCACCCTCGCCGCCCACAATAGCGCGCTGATTCGCGGAGAAGACCAATTGGCCAGGCGTATTGGGGAGTAGTCTTACGTCATTAGTCGACGCCTGAGCTCCGATGTAGCAATGGGACGCATGGGTCTTATGGCTCCAGAGCAAGGTTTAAGACTACGGCCCAACGGTAGCGTCCTTGACCTTCCCTTGAATAACGTCCCGAAACATGAAACCATAGACGTCTGGCAAATGCATGACTATACCTGAGGCTTGGACATGAATCGACAACACGCACTAGAATTGCTTGCCCAGAGCAAGGGGGACTTACAGGAGCGCTATGGCGTTGTCCGGCTTGCACTATTTGGCTCAACGGCCCGAAACGAGGCAGGGGCCCAAAGCGATATCGACATACTCGTTGGGTTCGATGGCCCCGCCACTTCGTCCAAGTACTTCGGTGCGCTCTTTTACCTGGAAGATCTCTTCCAGTGCCCTGTCGATCTCGTAACCGAAAAGGCGTTGCGGCCCGAACTAAGGCCCTATATCGAAGAGGAGAAGGTGCGTGCCTGAGAACGGCCCACGGGAGTGGCGATTCTATCTCGATGACATGATAGGATTCGTCGAACGAGTTTTGACCTACACGGAAGGGTTAGACCAGCCCGCCTTTGTGGATAGCGGCCTAAACTACGATGCAACTCTTCGAAATCTCGAGCTAATCGGTGAGGCTGCATCTCACGTACCGTTGTCCGTACGTTCTGAATATCACGATGTCCCCTGGCGCCAGATCGTTGCAACGCGCAATCGTCTTATTCACGGCTACCTGGGAATCGACAACGACACATTGTGGAGTATTATTCAGGACGACATCCCGGACCTGTTAACACGACTTCAATTAATTCGAAACGCCTATCGCACTTGACAGGAAGCCCGTCTTCTTAATTGTTACCCCAAAGAAAAGCCCCAAGAAAGCCACCAACACCGTGTACCGTATTGCTTCGATTGCCCTCCTCTGCCTTTTTGCCGCCACGGCCCAGGCCGACCCGCGCCACGTCTATCTCACCTACTCCGATGCGCCCGAAACCACCATCGACGTAAACATCATCACCGACCGGAAAACCGACCGGGTCCATGTCTTCTATGACGAGACGGCCCATGGCGACGAGCGGAGTGCCTACCGCCACGTGCTGGAGGCGGTCTACTACCCATCGCCCATGGAGCTGGCCGACCAGCGGGCACTTTATGTCGCAAAACTTACCGACCTGAAGCCGGGCACGGCCTATCACTTTGCCGCCGGAGACGACACCTACGGCTTCACCTACGATCGAAAATTTCGCACCCTCCCCGGTGGTGATGCACCCATTCGTTTTGTGAACGGCGGCGACATGGGTATGGACAATCGGGCCATCGGTATCTTGAAAGAAGCCGCAAAGCATGACCCCGATTTCGCGGTCATCGGCGGCGACCTGGCCTATGCCAACGGTATGATCGGCAATGAAGAATTGTGGGACGGTTGGTTCGACAACTGGGATACCTTTATGCGCCGGAGTGATGGCTGCATGGTGCCCCTCATCACCTGCATCGGCAACCACGAAGTGAATAAGACGGCCTACGCCGAGCCCGAGTTGCGCTCCCCCTGGTATCTGCCGCTCTTCGGGCGTCAGGGCGACGAGGTGTATTTTTCACGGGCCGTGGGTAACAACATGGTCTTTGTCGTTCTCGACAGCGGTTACCTGAATACCTTTGATGGTCCGCAAGCGACCTGGCTTCAGCAGACCCTCGAAGAAAACCGCGACGTGCCCCACAAATTCGCCGTCTATCATATGCCGCTCTACCCCGCCTTCAGTGATTACAATGGCGCCAGGCAGACCCTGGCCCGCGCTACCTGGGGATCGCTCTTCGACACCTATGGCGTCCGCGTGGCCTTCGAACATGACGACCATGTAGCCAAGCGATCCAAGCCCCTCAAGGGAGATAAGATTGCGGAGACAGGGACCGTCTACGTGGGCGATGGGGCCATGGGGCGGGAAAGTCGCAATGTTGACCGTGAACTGCGTTGGTACGATGTCATGGAGGAAAGCCGGGTTCACTTCTGGCTCGTCGACGTGACCAAGGACGCCGTTTCGCTTCAGGCCATCGACCGAAAAGGGGAAGTCTTCGACACGTTCACCCTGCCGTAAATAAGCAAAGATAGATTGCAAGCGAATCACCTGTTTTGCGACATTCCAGCTCTTATCGCTGGCGGCGTGGCTACAATCTCCCAGAAGAGACTGTGGCAATTGGGAGCGCAGGTCTCGGACGCGCCGAAGGAGGGCGGCCCGCCTGCCACGGGCCGAAGGCACGTTGCTTTTACAATCTCGACGTAATGCCGAAGCGCCTTGCGTTCTTGAATCGCTCCCAGTCCCGCAGGTAGGCTGGCCTACATCATTCGCAGGATGCTTATCGCATTCGGCGCCATCGTCCACCCGGAAGGAAGTTCATCATGTCAACGCAACAAATCGCCGTCGTCGGCGGTGGTTTTATGGGGTCGGGCATCGCACAGCTCGCGGCGACCAACGGCCACGACGTCATCCTCATCGAACGTTCCGATTCCGATATTGAGCGGGCGCTGGGAAACATCGAATGGTCTCTTAGAAAGCTTCACAAAAAGGAGCTTATCGTGGCGAGTCCCGACTCCATCTTGAAGCGTATCACCACCACCACCAAGCTGACCGCGGCACGAACCGCCGACCTCGTTTTCGAGGCCGTCCCGGAGATTATCCACGAAAAGCAGGAGGTTTTCCGCATTCTGGATCAGTGCTGCAAACCGAGCACCTGTTTCGCCTCCAATACCTCTACCATTCCCATACGCCTCCTGGCCGAAGCCACAAATCGGCCGGAAAAAGTCGTGGGTACCCATTTCTTCTTTCCTGTCCCTCTCAACCCGCTCCTTGAGCTGATTCCCGCACCCATGACCAGTGCGGAGACCCTCATCCAGTTCAGGACGGTCTGCGAATCCTTCGGGAAATTTATTGTTAACGTGAAGAAGGACACCCCTGGATTCATCATGAACCGGGTCTTTGGCGCCATGACTTGCGAGGCCATCCGACTGGTGGAAGAGGGTGTCTGCACCGTGACCGATGTGGACAAAGGCCTGACCACGGGCTACGGCATGATGCAGGGCCCCCTGGCCAAGGCAGACATGGCCGGCCTCGATGTGTGCCTGCTCGCCTTCTCTCACATTTACGAAATCGGGAAGATTGAGTCCCTGCGGCCCCCCGACCTCCTCGTGAAGCTGGTGGAAGCGGGGCACCACGGCATTAAGAGTGGCCGTGGCTTCTACCACTACGACAACGAGGGAAAACCCACCGGCCCGGCAATGTAACGGGTTGGAGCGAATTGGGGTAGTCCGTGTTCCAGGCCCTACTTGCTGACGGCGGTGCCGATACCCGAACTCCCGTAGCCGTTGCCACAATAGAAGAGTCGCAGGTGGTTGCCTTCCACGATGACGGAGGGGTATTCGACCATCTGCTTTTCCCAGCCCGTGCCCGTCGGCGTCAGCTGGAGGTTATCGTCTACCTTTTCGCCCCGACGCCAATGGTAGCCGTCGTCGGATTCGGCATAGGCGATGGCATAGTACCCCCAGCGCGTGCCAATGGCGGAATACCACATGCGGAAACCGCCCGATGGCGTCTGGTGTACGACGGGACCAGCCACGGCGATATCTTCATAGCCCCGGTTGGGGTCGCGATACATGACCGCCCCTTTTTTCGTCCAGGTGACACCATCTTGTGACACGGCGAGACAAATGACTTTCTGCTGATTGAGGGGCAGGGGTGCGCCGATGGTGGGGCAGCCGGTGTAGTAATAGCGCCACTCTGTGGTGCCATCGGGGAGGGTCGCCTCCATGACCGAACCACCCGCAATACCAATAGCATCGGGGTCGCCGTGTTGCCCGGAAGGCGCGAGGACCGGCTCCGTGCCATGCTTCTCCCAGGTGATGCCGTCGCGGCTCGTAGCGAGTCCAATGCCGGGGAAAGCACTCAACCCTTCGCCGATACCGCTGTTGCCGGTGTAGTAGAGATGCCACTGGTCGGGGGCGAAGCGGACGACATGGGGCAACACACACCACCGTCCGTCAAAGGCACCTTTGGGTCCGGGCGATACCACGGGGCCATGGCGGGTCCAGTCGCGGGGATTGGAGACGGGGGCCGTGGCCTTGCAGATTTGGTGGAGTCCTTTGTCATCGCCACCACCGTAATAGAGGTGGTATTCGTCGCCCACCTGGAGGGCCCAGGGATTCATGCAACGGGTGCTGTCGAAGGTACTCCCGGGCATGGGGGGCAACACGGCCGTATCCGACTCACGCTGCCAGGTGACAGACTCTTTCAGTGGGGCGTATTCCGCTTCGTGGGAAAGACGCTGCACCACAATTTCCGAAGTCTTCCGCCGGATGCCAAAGAGGATGCCGATGTCGGAACGATCCCAGGCAATGCCCTGGCCATAACTCGCCGCAGGCAGGGTGTCTACCAGTTCCAGCACCGTGCCCGACGGGGGCAGGCGGAGCGCATAGGTCTCGGGGTGGTCGTGTCCCGTTACATAGAGGAGTCCATTGGGTCCCCACGAGCCCCCGGAATTGGTTGCGGGGAGAAAACGCTGGATAACGGCTTCCGGAAAGGTCCACGACGCGGCGGGCTGCCCGTTGTCATCCAATTTGACCAGTGTCGTGCGACGAATGTTTTCCACGTCGCCATAGGTCGCATAGACGGCCCACCAGACGCCATCATGAAAATCGACCCAGTTCAGCGCCTTATCCGTCATGCCTGCGGGGCGACTCTCGAGATGGGTCAGGGTTGCGGCGTCCCAGATTTCAATCGTGTTTTCATAAGGCGTCTCGGGCCAGTTGGAGTGGCCGCAATAGAGTTTGCCATCGACCACCGTGCCCCCATTGAGATGACGCAGGTGAGAGCCTTCGGGGGCCTTCCAGGTGTTGACCGGCTCGCCCGTGAACTTGTCGTATTTGCCGATAGCGTCGTTCGTGATGGCATAGACATGTTCGGCGTCTATCGCCACGCCCTGATGGGCTTCCGCGGCGGGAAAGGCGCGAAGTTCACGAAAAAGCCGTTGGGGTGAGGCGGAAACGGCCGAGATGGCAAAAGCAAAGATGAGCAGGAAAGCGAGGGTATAGCGCCAGGGGGAAAAAAGGCGTGTCGACAGATGCATGAAGGACTCCGGTAGCGTTGGGGACGGTTTTTGGTTGATTGTAGCGCTCGATACCTATGGTGTAAAGGGCGAGAAAGTATTGGTAGGGGAGTCTGGCACTCCTGCCGGGCATACAAGTGCGGGGATATTTATATGATAATTTGTGTCACGTGCGTAGACGCGGTGTGGAATCGCCGAAGCCTATGGGTTCTTTGAATGACTTCGAGTGCGATTTGGAAACCCAGGTGCGCCTTGTGTCGGGCAGGAATGCCCAACCCCCTGTTGGTGCGACCCGCCTCCGCCAGGTTGGCTTGTGTAAAGACTGAGTCGGATGTAGCGCTCGGCCCTTCCTCGTTAATGTCGTCGTGCCACGCGATCCGGTCCTGCCGGTTCGTGTGTTTTACGATCGGGGAACCGTTACGGAAATTTCTACGGCGATTCTAACGCATCGTGTCCCAGCCTATATAAGGCTTCTACCCTCAAGATGCGGCCCCGCTTGAGGATGGCACTCCGACGGCGCTCTTGTTAACCCAATCAGAAGTCATGCCGCGTTTTATTTGATTGCCCTGCTCTTCCTGCGCCCGCCCGAGGACTCCTCTTTTACGTCGCGGATCACCGCCGGATCTTTTTCCGGTATCACGCGCGTATCTTCCACAAATACCATCACCAGATCCCGAGTTTCGCCGCCTCCCGTATCTCCTCCATCGTCGACCAGATCCTCCCCCACCGAGTACAACGTGAATCCCCCCTCCACCACCCGGTAGCCCAAGGGAGTACCCGTGAACGGATCCCCACCAACGGCCGCTACCAAGTCAACATCCAAGGCATCCAACGTTTTCGGCAGGACGCCGCGTTCCTGGCGGTAGATCTCGATTAGCATGGCCAGACGGACACAACGGAGCCTCGCTTCGAAGCCGATAAAATCGTCCGTATAGTCTTCCAAATCAAAGGGTGGAAACCCAATGTAGTGCGGCGGCGGGTGAGAATCTGGATAGGCGAGCAGCGTGAGAAGATCGCGTGAACTGAGTGGTGCGTACGAGAATGTTCGATCGGGCAAATACGTTCTTCGCTCCCACCAGAAATCTGAATCCAACCGCGTAAGTCTGCCTGCGATGTGATTGATGACATCCTCTTTCCATGGCAGGTTCGGATGCAAGGGAGTGCCGGTCATGTGCCCCCCTTTCTGGACAAAGGGTTGTCGTTGCGCGGCCTTCGCGTACCGCTCCGGCCAAGACATATTGTGCTCACTCAGAATTTCTGTGTAATGCTGCATGCGCTGGAGAATGTGCCGCCTTCCAAGACTCGGCACGCCGGGGCAGAATCTGAGATTTCGGTAGCACCGCGCATACGTTGGGACGATAGGCTCCATGAAGTCTTTCAGCTCAAGTTCGCCCCGATAATAGTGCTCCAGAAAACGGCGTTCGCGAACGCGAGCACCTATAATTAAGTCGCGAAAGCAATTGGCGAAATCGATGGATGTGTACCCAACGGCCAACTCCTTAAGCACAGATGGCGGAGTCTCATCAGTCACGATAGCCCGACGCATCACTTGTAGTGCCCGGCGCAGAATACCTACCCTGATAACGGCTACAGTTCCTGGTATCCCGGAAAGGGAATTCGCCATGTGAAGCATTTGAAACTGGCTGTGAGAAAAGCTATCCCAGTCCTTTTCATGTACAGCGACCACGCCTTGGAGGCACAGCAGTCGTTCGAAGTTTCTCAGTCCCGAGTGAGGGAACGCGCGCCCCCCCGTACCATCGTAGACACTCAGGTCAACCGGATATCGAAACGTTGTATAGTCCAATGCGCCCGCTGCTACAGTGAAAACGGATTCTCGCTCGTCTAAGTAAACGTGGGCTTGGGCAAGCGTTTCGAGTGTATAGTCGTCTCCCAGCAAACTTGTCATCAACGTCAAGTCTTCCCCATCGCACGCTCCCGCGTCCTCAAGGTCCGACAGCAGCTTGAAAGCCTCCATATAGACGAGGGCCCCGTTTTCTTCGTCGTCCACCTGGGGATAATATTCATCTAATTCCGCCAACGTAGCGGGCTCACCTTTGGCACGTATTTCGGCTTCGAGTTTGCTGAAATCACGTTCAACAAGCCAGCCAAACAGGAATATAAAAAGAACGGCTCCGACAAGCGACACGGGAAGACATCCCAATCTTGCGGGAAAGAACCTGAAGCGCCGCCGTCGGGTAGGACATTTCGGCTCCTGAGATGGGATTGATGTTTTCGACGCTTTGTCCGAGTCCATACGACACCCCGCTGCCACTGGTTTACTATGGATTCATGGTATCACAGATGAAGGTGAGGTTCGGTGTTGCCCGAAAACCCGAACGTCAAAAGACCTCACCAACAGGGGGTTGGCCATACCTGGCCGACACAACGTGGGCGTAGGCATTGGGGATTGACTGAGGTATGGGGCTCCAGCCCGGCCTCCACACGAAAAATGAATCAGCTGGCACCAAACGCGGTGGACCACACTACGACCGAAGCCTCGGAAATCTGCGGACTTCCGAGAAACTTACAAGTGCCTTGTGGAAATCGACGCACACCTTGTGTCGGGCAAGTATGCCCCAATCCACCTCCGGCGGACTTGGAAGCCTCCTGTTGGTACACCTTCGGTATCGCACTTAATCCGCAGGATCAACGCCCCCCTACACTTCCCCCGACGCCATGCATTCCACGCCGCGATTTCCCAAGGCACCCACGACGTAAATCAGGCCAGCAAAACGTTCGTCTTTGGTCAGTCCTTGTTTGTAGCGGTAGTAAATCTGCTGAACAATTACAGCGAGCTTAAACAGGGAGAAGACGTAGTAAAACTGGAGGTTGCTGATGTCCCGTCCCGTGAGTTCGCTGTAGCGGTGTGCCACTTCCTTTCGTGTCATCATGCCTTCTTCGTAGCTCAGGAAGCACTGGATGACGCCCAGGTCGCCGTCGTCTTTTTCTATCCAGTAGCCGAGGGTCGTGCCGAGATCCATGAGGGGATCGCCGATGGTGCACATCTCCCAATCGAGCACGCCGATGATCTTGGTCGGGTCGTGGGCGTCGAGGACCACGTTGTCGAATTTGTAGTCGTTGTGAACCAGGGTGGCGTCGGAGTCGGCGGGGTAATTGGCCTGGAGCCACTCCATGACCGTGTCGATCATGGGGATGTCGTCGGTCTGGGAGCCACCGTAACGCTTAATCCACCCCATGACCTGGCGCTCCACGTAGGAGCCTTCCCGGCGGAGGTCGGCGAGGCCAGCGGCGGTGTAGTCGAGGCTGTGGAGGTCGGCGAGATTTTTTACGAAGGCCTCGCAACAGCCCCGGACGGTGTCCGCGCTGGTGTCGAAACCTTTGGGCTTTTCACCCCTGAGGATGACACCACGGATGCGTTCCATGACGTAGAATTGGGCATCCATGATAGCCGGGTCGTCACAGAGTGCCAGGGGTTTGGGGGCCGCCGGATAGATGGGGTTCAGGGCGGAAAGGACCTTGTATTCCCGTCCCATATCGTGGGCCGATTTCACCTTGCTGCCAAAGGGCGGACGTCGCAAAATAAGCTCGCGATCGCCCACTGTCAGGAGGTAGGTGAGGTTGGAAAAGCCGCTGGGAAACTGGGCTACCGAAAGGGGACCATCCAAACCGGGGATGACGTCTTTGAGATAGCGTTCCAGTTGGTCGAGGTCAAGGCCTTCGCCTTCACGAACGGCTTTTGGGGTGTCGATGGGTACGTCCATGATTTTCCTTCACGCTGCTCTGGGGCGACCTGCCAAGACGCAGCGTATTACTTCGCCAACTTAATCAGGGACGGCAGCGACGCAAGGGACTTCAGGGACACTACACGCCCAAGTCGCGCGAAACGAACCCATAGACCTGCAATACCTTATGTCTCTGTTGTCCCTGTAGTCTCTGTTGTCCCTCAAAGCCATCGGCTGTTGTCGACAGGCTATAGCTATCTTCCAAAATTCACTATTCACCATTCACTATTCATCCATCTGTGCTCGAAACAATTCCAGAATCCGTTTGCCGGCCGACATCTTGTGCACTTCGTCGGGGCCATCGTAAATCCGGCTGGCCCGCTCGTTGCGCCAGAAGGTGGCCAGGGGAGTCCGTTCGGTGATGCCGCGGCCGCCGTGCAACTGGATGGCCCGATCGAGGACCTTCATCATGACGTTGGGCACGAAAAACTTGATGAGGGATATTTCCACCCGGGCTTCTTTCGCGCCGAGACGGTCGATGGTGTCGGCGGCCTGTAACACCATGAGGCGGGCCGCGTTAATTTCGGCACGACACTCGGATATCCAGGTCTGTACAATCTGCTGAGTCGCCAGGGCTTTATCGGGGGCGACTTCCCGGGTGAGGGCCTGTTTGCACATGAGTTCGAAGGCGCGCTCACTGATGCCCACCCAACGCATGCAATGATGAATGCGGCCCGGTCCCAGCCGTTCCTGGGCAATCAGGAAGCCCGAGCCCTCTTCGCCGAGTCGGTTGGTCTGGGGCACGCGTACGTTTTCATAAAGCACTTCCGAGTGGCTGTCCCAATCTTCGCCTCGGTGGCCCATGCAGGAAATGTTTTCGACCAGCGTAAATCCGGGGGTGTCGAGGGGAACGATAATCTGGCTCGCCCGCATGTGTTTCGGCGCATCGGGATTGGTCACCGCCATGACAATGGCGAAGTTGGCCCCATCAGCGGACGAGGTAAACCACTTGTGCCCGTTGATAATGTAATCGTCGCCATCCTTCACGGCCGTCGTGCCCATCCACGTGGGATTGGAACCGGGGTAGTCCACTTCCGTCATGGAGAAGCAACTGCGGATGTCTCCCGCGAGGAGGGGCTTGAGATAGCGCTCCTGTTGCGCGGGCGTGCCGAATTTAATGAGAATTTCCATGTTGCCCGCATCGGGAGCCTGGCAATTGAAGACGTAGACGCCGGTGAAGGTCTTGGCGAGTTCCGCCTGGACGAGCCCATGTTCCAGGACGCTCAGCCCGAGGCCACCATGGTCCTTTTCGATTTGGGGGAGGGCCAGCCCGAGTGCCCGCACTTTGGCGCGCTTCTCCTGGAGTATGGGCAGGACCGAGCCGAAGCCTTCATTCAAAACCTGGGGTTCCAGGGGGTACAACTCTTCTTGCACAAAGGTGCGGACCCGCCCGAGCAGGTCTTCCATTTTCGCTGAGATGGCGAAATCCATAAATCAACTCCTTCAACACCGGGGATAAGGGTAAAACTACAACGGCGTACAGGGTACATTGTTCGCCGGAGTATTCCAAAAAAAAACTTGTTATGCCTTGACCTATGGCTTGGGTCGTTGCCAGGGGATAGAACCGGATTGGTTGATGTGCTCCCGCAGGGCCGCGAAGAGTGTTCCCTTCATGGGATGGTTTCCAGGAAGGGGCGTGGCTTCCATGGGGTCGTCGTCGAGGTTGTAGAGTTCCAGGGGTTCAAAGGGCGTGTTCTGGAGTAATTTCCAGGGGCCACGACGGATGGCGTAGTAGTCCTGGCCACCATGGGGACCTCCTTCGCGCCGCATCCAGATCATGGTGCGCTCCGGGTCTACCTGACCCGTGCCCATGAGCGTGGGTACGAGATTCGCGCCGTCGATATTCTGGTCATACGGTACCCGTGCCAATTCGCAGAGGGTGGGGTAGAAGTCCATGCTCATGACCGGCTCCATGTTTCGTTGTCCCGGCGCAATCTTTGCCGGCCAACTGACGCACATGGGCACCTTGATACCCCCTTCATACATATCCTGCTTACCCCCGCGCACGGGGCCGTTGGTCGCGCCCACGGCCAAATAGCCGCCATTGTCGGAGCAGAAAATAATCAGCGTGTCTTCATACTGCCCCGTATCCTTCAACGCCTGCACCACCTTCCCGATGCCATCGTCCATGTGCTCCGTGAGGGCCACCAGGCGTGCCCGGGCCTCGTCGATCCCCGGCTCCCGGTCCTTCACCTTTTTCAGCCAGCCCTCCGGTGGTTCGATGGGGGTGTGGGGCGCATTGTAGGCGAGGTACAGGAAGAAAGGTGCCTCAGCGGTCTGCTGATAGTTGACGTAATCCACACTCCATTGACTGAAAATATCCGTGGCATGGCCATGGGGATACACCGGCGTATCGTTTTCCCGCATGTAGTCGATGCCATGGCGACGGTGATTCTCGTAGTCGTCCATCATGTCTCCCAGGAATCCCTGGAAATGGTCGAAGCCGCGCTCGTTGGGTTTATTCGGTGATTCCATGCCCAGATGCCACTTGCCCACCATGGCCGTGTGGTAACCACCCCGACGAAGCACAGCGGGCAGTAATTCCATATCCTGTCGGAGGTAGCCCCAATTGTTGTCCCAATAGGTGCGGATGACGCCGGGAACACCGGCCATATCGGGAAAACGCCCGCTCAAGAGGGCGGCCCGGGTCGGTGAGCACACGGGACAGTTGGCGTAGAATTGGTCGAAGCGGATACCAGCATTCATGAGTCCATCGATATGGGGCGTACGCATGTCTTTCGCACCGTGACTCGCAAGATCGCCATTGCCGAGATCGTCGACCATGATGAGCAACATGTTGGGCAGCCCACGACGTACATCGGCGGGGCGTGCGAGCGACCGGGAGGTCACGGCCACGCAACTCGCCGCGGCGGCACACAAAAAGGCGCGGCGGGACAGGGCGTTAGATTTCCGGGACATGGCGTGAATCCTTCCGGTCTATAAAAAAGTTTTTGCATATCAGGGGTGCCACCTACACAGACGCGAGTGCAACGAGCGGCTTTGTGGGTGTGAAACTTGCCGATTGTTTTGTTTGAATCCAAATTGGCGGCGGTCATGAACACTTGTAACATCGTCGGCAACTGGGGCATGCTAGCGAGATGTTATGGTGGGCGGAGACGCCGTGGAAAATCAAGTAGGCCAGAGAGAAGTACTCAATGCGCACCCTTTTTATTCATTACACGCTTTATATGTTGTTGGTACTTGCGACGATTGGGGCCGATGCCGCCCCCAAAAATGTGGTGCTTTATGTGACCGATGATCAGGGCACCAACGATGCCGGGTGCTACGGGAATCCGGTCATCAAGACACCGGGTCTCGATAGCCTCGCCGCCGCCGGCACGCGCTTTACCCACGCCTTTTGCACCACGCCGTCGTGCAGCGCGAGTCGCTCCGTGATTTTGACGGGGCTCCACAATCACGCCAACGGCCAATACGGACACGCCCACAGCTACCACCATTTTACGACCTTTGACACGGTGAAGAGTTTGCCCAATCGCCTGCGGGAAGGCGGCTATAGAACGGCCTCCTTTGGCAAGTATCACGTGGCTCCGAAAGAGCAATACAACTTTGAATTTTGGGCCCGGGATTTTGCGGATGGCAAGGGCAATCTGCCCAGCGAACTCGCGGCGGGGGCGGATGCCTTTATTCGGGCCGACGATCCCCGTCCTTTCTTCCTCTACTTTTGCACCCTGGAGCCCCATCGCCCCTTTCGACGCACCGAGGCTGCAGCGGTGCATCCGAAAGATGTGATTGTTCCGTCATTTCTGCCCGACAATGCCGCCACCCGACAGGAGTTGGCGGAGTACTACAGTTCCGTCGAGCAGGCCGATTCCGGGCTGGTCCGGTTGATTCAGACCCTGAAAGACACGGGGCACTGGGAAGATACCCTCATCATCTATATTTCGGACAACGGCATTGCTTTCCCCGGCGCCAAGACCAATGTTTACGAGCCGGGACTGCGGCTGCCCTGCGTGGTGCGCAATCCCGAATTGCCCACGGAAGGTGTGGTCACCGATGCGATGATTACTTGGGCCGACATCACCCCCACCATTCTCGAGTTTACGGGTACGCCCGCATCGGAGGCCGAATTCCATGGCCGCTCTTTCCTGTCTATACTCGGCGAAACGTCTGCCCCGGGGTGGGACAGTATTTTTGCGAGTCACACCTTTCACGAAATCACCATGTACTATCCCATGCGGGTATTGCGTGACCGGAAGTATAAGCTCATCTGGAATCTGGCCAGCGGGTTGCCCTTTCCCTTTGCCTCCGACCTCTGGGAGTCAAAGACGTGGCAGCACCTGCTCATAACCGACGCCACCCACTTTGCGAAGCGTCCCATGGAGGCCTACCTCCATCGCCCGGCTTTTGAGCTCTACGATTTGGATGCCGATCCCGACGAGGTGCATAATCTGGCCGAAGATCCCGACTATCAGGCCCTCCTGGCTGAGATGCAAGCTCGATTGAAGGCCGAACAAGAGCGGACGAATGACCCTTGGATTCTGAAATGGGAACATGAATAGCCAGTCGACCGACCGCGTTGGCCCCAGGGTGATCCGTTCGTCTGATTAACAGTCAAAGGAGAATCTGGTGCGTAAACGACGTTTCATCCTTCGGGGATTGGCGGCAGTGGTGTTGTTGGTGGTAGTCGTGCTCTCCGCTTTTCTACACCAGATTGTTCTGCCCATCATCGCAGGGTACACCGCAAAGGTCTTTACCTCGGCCTATTTTGTGGCGGGCCGACCGGAGGCCCAAATTGTCTCGGAAGATGTGGCCCAATATATCGACTATTTCAATTGGGCCATCGACGAGGACGCGAAATCGGTCACGGTATCCTTCTATGGCCTCGCAAGTCGCACCGCCAGATTTTTTCCGGGCATTGGTGTGACCCTGTTGCCCATTGGTGCAGATACCGTGAATTTCGACACCGCCTTTGTTCCTACGCCGATTCCTGAAAACGATAATACGGTGCCCTGGCCCGATGGGAATGGTGCCGTTGTCGATAGCCTGGATCCCGGGGCACGCACCGCACTCGATGATTCCGTAGCGTGGGCTTTTCAGGAGCCCGGTGGCGATGTACTCCTACAAACCCGCGCGGTTCTTGTCGTTCATGAGGGTAAGCTCATTGCAGAGCGCTACGCCGAGGGAACAACCCGGGAAACGCCTCTCCTGGGTTGGTCTATGTCCAAGAGCGTGACAGCCGCGCTGGTGGGGCTGTTGGTGAAAGAGGGCAAACTCGACGTCATGCAACCGGCGCCCGTGGCCGAATGGCAGGGCCCAGAGGACCCCCGCGCGGCAATCACGCTGGACATGTTGCTGCGGATGAGCGATGGCTTGGACTATTCCGAAGACTACGCCGGACCCTTTGCCGATGTGTTGCACATGCTCTATCTGTCCGACGACTTCGGGGGCTATACCGCCTCACGTACGCTCGCGTTTCCGCCCGACACCCATTGGAACTATTCCAGCGGAACGGCCAATCTGGTTTCACGCATCGTACGCGAAGCCGTGGGGGGCACCCAATCCGACTATCTCAATTTTCCACGGGAGGCCTTGTTCAAGCCCCTGGGTATGGCAAGTGCCCTGATGGAACCCGACCCGTCGGGAACCCTGGTGGGCTCGTCGTACACCTACGCCACTGCCCGGGATTGGGCCCGTTTCGGCCAACTCTACTTGCAGGATGGTGTCTGGAAGGGCGAGCGCCTATTGCCCGAAGGCTGGGTCGCCTACAATAGCACGCCCACATCGGATGCGCCCCGAGGTAACTACGGCGCCCACTGGTGGCTCAACGCGGGCGTGGGGGAAAAGGGGGAGAATCCGCCCATGCCGACGGCGCCGCGCGATCTGTTCTTTGCCTCGGGCCACGAGGGTCAATTTGTCATCGTGGTTCCCTCACGGAATATGGTGATCGTACGTCTTGGCCTGACGACCTCGGGTACCTTTCCCCTGCAGGAATTTATTCGACGTGTAGTCGAGGCGGTGCCGCGTTAGGGGACTGCACTGGACACACAATCGCCAGTAGCATCGTTCCATGGGGTGTCACTGCAGCCCACGTATTCGGGCGGCGAGATCGAAGGAGTCCGGGGCCGTCCCCCTGAGGGTGCATCACACACTGGGGGGACGGCCCCGGGTGTCGTCAATTGCGTTGCAGTGACGGGGTTTCAGTGTTCGCCACGTTGTGGTGCGGGTCAATCGCGTGAACTGACCCAGTGCAGTCCCCAATTTACGGGGACTGCACTGGACACGCAATCGACGGTAGCATCGTTCCATGGGGTGTCACTGCAGCCATGTATTCGGGCGGCGTGATCGAGGGAGTCCGGGGCCGTCCCCCTGAGTGCAATTGCGCCTTAGGGGGACGGCCCCGGGTGTCTTCATTTGCGTTGCTGCGACGGGGTTTCAGTGTTCGCCACGTTGTGGTGCGGGCCCATCGCGCGAACTGACCCAGTGCAGTCCCCGCCGTCCCCGCGCTACCACGTGTTGTTTTCCGGTGGCATGGGGATGCGAAGAAACATGCGCTCTGTCATGAGGAAAATGATGACATCGGGAGCGAGTTCTTCTGCGAGCGTGGGGTCGAAAAAACAATAGCGGAAATCGGTGTAGAGGATTTGACGAAAATTCTCTGACATGAGCGGTACCAATCCCCAACGGAAGGAATCGCCAATCAGCAACGCTGTCGGCAGGGCATCGTCGTCGATTTTGGTGGCAAAGGGAACCACAACATCGCCCACTTCCCCCGTCGGTGGTGGGTAGTCCGTTGTTACGTCCGCCCGAGGTGCATTGGGCAGCAAACCAACCCAGGATTCCGGCATAAGGCCACGGACCCCGAGGAATCCGGCGAGGTTGCTGTCGTTGTGCCAATCCCCTTCATAGCGAGGGGCTTCATCGACCAGGTGAACGGCGTCGGGTGCGAGCGGGGTCATGCCGAGGTGCTCAAGAATAGCCGCATAGCCATAATAGGCCCCGACGCCCGACCAATGGGTGTCTGTCTTCAGCCAGAGCCGTTCGGGGGCCACGGCCTTGGCGTCCCGGAGAGATTGGGTCAGGTCAAGGATGTCCATTGCTGATTCGGTGTGCGCCGCGAGAAACTGCTCTTTCCGTCGTTGTTCGGAAGGGACAAACCAGTCGGGGAGATACTCGGGGTAGATCCGATGTTTGTCGGGCACAAGGACGAGAAGGAATTTTCCGCCTCGGGCCACCTGCCATTGACGGATTTCTTCCAGACGGGAGGCCCACGCGTCGATGCCGATATCCAACGCGGGATAGAGTCCTCTTGCTTCGTCGATGAGGGGCTTGCGGCCAAGAAAAAGCCAACCCTCTTTTCCCACCAGGGCCAGGTCCGGATTTGCGATGCCGAGCCAACCCGTTTTTATGGTGTGATACTGGCGCACCAGCATCGTGCGAAATCCGAAGCGGTCGTTGTACCACGCCTCGAAATTGCGGGGGAACTCTTTGATGGCCCGCTTGATTGGGCGCTTCACGGGGGGCGGTGCCAGGGCGCGATTTTCATCCGTCGGGCGCGTGTGGTCAAGGCCAAGAAGATTGTCGACGAGCGGCAGCCAGAGCAGCGCGAAGAAGACCATGACGAGCACGATGTTTGCGCGGCGAGTGTTCTTTTTGGGCGGAGTTGGGGTCATGGGCGCGTCCCGGGGACTGCACTGGACTCGCAATTTTCGGTAGCAACTATCGGTGCGGTGTCACTGCAGCGCTGTATTCGGGCGGCGTGATCGTGGGCGTCCGGGGCCGTCCCCCCAGTGCGGGATTCACCCTCAGGGGGACGGCCCCGGGTGTCTTCGTTTGCCATGCTCCGTTGGTGGGTATGGGATAGCCACGACATGGTGAGGCTCGATTGAATTTTCTGACCCAGTTCAGTCCCCGTGGTCCGTCGCTGTTTCCATGAGTTCATATACATATCAAAACCGGAAGTAGATAAAGGGGTTGTAGGTTTGGGCAGACAAAAGAACGGCGCAGGCGTAGAGGATCGCTACGTGTCCCGCGAGTGACGTATAGGGAAGGTAGGGCGCTATCCCCTGACGTTTTGCGAAATAGGTGCGCAGCGCAGGGAGGATTGGCGTAGCCGCGAGTGCGCCAACGAACAGGGCCATCACAATGTCCGGCGTGCAGTACAAGGGGAGTGGGCGGGCCAGACTACTGCCTTCAGCAAACCCCGACAGGGCCCGGAAAAACGCCCCGGCTGCCGAGAGACTTTCCAATCGAAAGAAGACCCATCCCGCGAGGACCACCACGAGTACATAACTATGGCGAAGGACGCGGGGCCAACGGGCAAGGAAGGCCCCAAATCTTCCGCGCTCTAAGACCAGGAAGGCACCGTGGAAAAGTCCCCAGAAGACAAAATTCCACGCGGCACCGTGCCAGAGTCCGCATAGGAAAAAAACCGTAATCAGATTGAAAGCGGTCCGCCCGGTGGAGCCTCGGCTACCGCCCAGGGGAATATACAAATAGTCTCGAAACCAACTCGACAGGGAAATGTGCCACCGTCGCCAGAACTCCTGAATGGACTGGGCGATATAGGGCCACTGAAAGTTTTCGAGGAAATGAAAGCCAAAAATACGGCCCAGCCCGATGGCCATATCGGAGTAGCCGGAAAAATCGAAATAAATCTGAAGGGCGTAGCAGACGATGGCAAACCACGCGAGTGGGGTCGTCAATTCGCTCGCAGGCAGGGCAAAAACCTGGTCCGCACCCAAGGCGACGGTGTTGGCGATGAGTACTTTCTTCCCGAGGCCAATGATGAAGCGTTTGATCCCCTCGGCCACGTCGTCCAGCCGTGAGTGACGTGCCACGATTTCATCGGCGATTTGTTGATAGCGGACAATCGGTCCGGCGATGAGTTGGGGGAAGAGTGCGATGTAGAGTGCGAGGTTGAGGGGGTTCTTCTGGGGCTTGGCCTCTTCCCGGTAGACATCAATGATGTAGGACATGGCCTGGAAGGTGAAAAAGGAGATTCCGATGGGCAGGTGGTGACCTTCTGTCGTCGAAGGCGCCACCCCGAAGAGCCCGAGGACCGCATTGAGATTGTCGATGAAGAAGGTGCTGTATTTATAGAGGGCGAGGAGTTGGAGGTTGACGAGAATCGCCAGAATCATGGGCAGGCGGGCGTAGCGCGTGTGGCGTGCCCGGTCTATCCAGAGGCCGAAGACGTAGTTCAGGGCGATCGAGCCGACCATGACCACGGAAAAGGTCATTTCGCCCCAGGCATAGAAAAAAAGACTTGCTGCCAGGAGCAGATAATTTCTAAATGATCGGGGACACAGAAAATAGGCGGTCAAGACCACGGGGAGAAATAAGAACAAAAAGACGATGGAACTGAATACCACGGTCTACGTTGCTCCTGCTTCCTGCCCGGATGTTGTCTAATGTTGGGAGTTTCCTAACGGTATCCGCCCCGTCTCAGCAGCGCGTAGTACATCACGGATAGGGTCGCCGCTTCAACTCAGGTCTGGATTATGCGGCGTAGTTGCGTTTCGCATGAGGTATCGTTTCAGAGGCACCACAGCACGCATTCTTTCATGAGGTGAATTGAAAGCTGTATGCCACGCACGTGGCGAAACAGCACAACTTGCCCGCGACCTGATTCAGCGTTCCCGGCGAATATATCTCGGTCCCGGTCTGGAACTCTTACGCCGGTGAGGTCTAGAATAGGTGCAGGATGCCCACCCTGTTCTTTAGTTGAAACACCGGGTCCCCCGGAAGTTACGGAGTTTCCCATGGCTGAATCCACCTACGAAATGGTCCAGGACTACTACGGCAAAGTGCTGGGTAGTAGCGACGACCTGAAGACCAGCGCCTGTTGCAGCACCGACAGCGTGCCCGCCCACATTCGCGCCATCATCGCCGACCTGGAACCCGCCATTGTGGATAAATTCTACGGATGCGGATCACCCATCCCCCCGGCGCTGGAAGGGTGTACCATACTCGATTTGGGTTGTGGCACCGGCCGGGACGTCTATGTCTGTGCCAAGCTGGTGGGCCCCGAGGGTCACGTCATCGGCCTTGATATGACCGACGAACAGATCGGAGAAGCCCGCAAGCACGAAGCGGCCCAGATGGCCCGCTTTGGCTATGCGTCGTCCAATGTGACGTTCGTTCAGGGGTACATGGAAGATCTGGCCACGGCCGGCATTGCGGATAGCTCCGTCGATGTGGTGATCTCCAATTGCGTGATCAATCTGTCGCCCAACAAGGCGCAGGTCATTCGCGAGATTGCCCGGGTGCTCAAGCCCGGTGGTGAACTCTATTTCTCGGACGTATTCGCCGATCGTCGCTTGCCCGTGGCACTCCAGTCGGATCCCGTATTGTTGGGTGAGTGTCTCGCCGGGGCCCTCTATCTCGAAGACTTTCGCCGGATTCTTGCCGACTGCGGCATTCGGGATTACCGGGAAACGACACGGCGGGTCATGACTATCGACGATGTGGCCATTGCGGCCAAACTGGGCGCGGCAACCTTCAGCTCCGTCACGGTGCGGGCCTTCAAGATTGATTCGCTGGAAGACCGATGTGAAGATTATGGCCAGGCCGCGCGGTATCGTGGAACCATTGCTCACGAACCCTGTGGCTTTGCCCTCGATGACCAGCACTATTTTTCCGCGGGCAAGCCCGTTCCCGTTTGCGGCAACACGGCGGCCATATTGAGCGAGACCCGTTTCGCACCCCATTTCGACGTCTTTGGCGATCGGAGCAATCACGTCGGGCTCTTCGATCTCCGTGAGATTCCCGCACCGTCGGGGGATGGCTCCGGTTCGTCCTGTTGCTGCTGAGGTGGCACGGGCCGTGGCGATAAGCGTGGTTGGAGCGAACTGAGGTGGGCCTCCTTTCTTCCGCTCTTTCCGCTAAGGACCTCGCACAGCTGAGCCACAGTCTCGGGACCCTCTATGAAGGGGGCGTTTCCCTTCCCCGCGCCTTCAAGGCCATTGAGGAAAGTGGGGGGGCGAGCGCGTTGAAGAATATTGCGCGCGACCTTCGCCAGGCTATCGAGCAGGGGGCTACCCTCGGCCAGGCCATTCACTGGAACCAGAAACGCTTTCCACCCCTCTTCATCCATGTTATCCAGATTGCGGAGCAGTCGGGATCGCTGGGTGTTGCCCTGTCCCAGTTATCGAAATACTACGAAGATCTGCTTGGCCTCTACCGGGGCGTGATTCAGCAGGTGACCTATCCGTTGGCCGTGATTCTGGCCATGGTGGTGGGCATACCCATTCTCACCGCCTTTCTGTCCGACGTGGCGGGTATCGCGGATGCACCCTTCGAAGTCCAACTCTACTGGATTGTGCGGGATTTCGGATTGAAGGTGGGCGGGATGTTTCTAATCGTGGTCGTGGCAGCCCGCGTGACCTTCCGATACACGACGCGGGAATCCATCCTCATGTATGCCTGGCCTCTTTCGGGTATTGTGCGCCGTATCCTGATTTCCCGATTCGCCTGGGCCATGATGGTCTTCACCCGAAGCGGCATGCCGCTGGATCACGCCATCCGGCAGTCTGGATTGGCAACGGGTGCCCGTCGCATTGCGCAGGACTTCGAGCGGATGGCCCCCCTGCTGCGTCAGGGCCATTCTCTGGAGGAGGCCTTGCGAACGTCGAAGTATCTACCCAAGTCCGCCATGGTCTATATCTCGACAGGTGAAATCACGGGAAAACTCGACGAATGTTTCGAGCACCTCTCCCGGGGACTCTACGACGAGGCCTTGTTTCGCCTGCGTGTGTTGGTCGGTATCATCGAGCCTCTGTGGATCCTCGCGATTGGCGGCATGATCGTCGGGGGATTGGGGCTGACGATGGGTGCCAATTGACCGTGCTGTCCTGTAGCGCCCTACCGTTTCAATTCTCCAGCTTCATCTCGCCGCCGTAGAGGGTCTGTACCCGTTCCTTCACGGTGGTGGCTTTGACGTCTTCCGCCGGGATGACCTCCCCTATCCGGAGTTCCACGTTGGCCCGGAGCCAACGAAGGGGATTGCCCCGCAGCGCTTTTCCGCGCTCGCGGCTGAACCAGCTGCCCCACAGTCCGTGCAGTGCAATAGGCACCACGGGCGCCGGATTTTGCTCCACGATGCGTTCGATACCGGCGCGGAATTCGTTGAAGTTGCCGTCCCGGGTAATTTGTCCTTCGGGGAAGATACAGACGACTTCGCCATTGGCGAGGGCTTCGGAAATACTTTCCATCGCCGCCTTGAGTACGACGGGAGATTCCTTTGCGGACGCAATAGGAATGACTTTGGCACCCTTGAATATCCAATTGGCAACAGGAATCTTCATGAAGCTGTGGTGCATCACAAAGCGGGCCGGGCGGTGGCAGGCACCGCCGATGAGCATCCAGTCAACAAAAGTTACATGGTTGCTCGCCAGGACGACGGGACCTTCCCGGGGGATGTGGTCTTCGCCCGTCAATTTCAGACGATAGACAATATTAGCCAGCAGCCAGCAGAGGAGGCGATACATGAACTCCGGTATGAGCAGGTAAATGTAGAGGGAGATAGCGGCATTCATTATCGCCAGGATGAGAAATATCCAGGGCAGGGGCAGGCCTGCCATATGGAGGGCAATGAGGAAAATGGCGGACAAGACCATGAAAAAAGCGTTGACGATGTTGCAGCCCGCGATGACCGAGGCCCGGTGTTCCGGTGCGGAGCGCTGCTGAATCATGGTCATGAGGGGCACAATATAGCAGCCACCAAAAACGCTCAGAAGCAGGATATCCATGCTGATGCGGAACCCCGCCCACGAAGTGAGAAAGGCGTGCAACGTGAAGGTGCCTTCAATCGTCGGCGTGCCCGCCAGCAGGAGATCCAGGGTGAAAATCGTCATCCCAATGGAGCCAATGGGTACGAGGCCCAACTCCAGGCGGCCCCGGGACAGGCGTTCGCACAAGATGGAGCCGAGTCCGATACCGATGGAAAAGAGGGCGAGGAAAAAGGTGACCAGCGACTCGCTGCCGCCCAATACGTCTTTGGAATAGGAGGGGAACAAGGCCAATAGACTTGCGCCGAGGAACCAGAACCAGGAGATACCCAGGATCGAGAGATAGATGCTCCGTTCTCCGCCCAGGCGTGCAAGCATGCGCCAGGTAGAGCTGAAGGGGTCCCAGTTGATTCGTTGGCCGGGATTCGAGGCCTGGGTGTGCTGGAGCGTAAAGGTGACGGCCCAACCCGCAAGGGCAACGATAAGTACCGTGCCACTGACCCACCACGCGCCACCGTCCCGGGCGATAAGGATGCCCCCGGTCAGGGTGCCCAGCAGTATCGCGAGGAAGGTGGCCATTTCGATGAGGGCGTTCCCGCCAACCAGGTCTTCTTCCTTCAACAGCTCCGGCAGGATGCCGAATTTGATGGGACCAAAAAAGGCAGATTGGGCTCCCATGAGAAAAAGGACAACCAGGAGGAGTTCCAGGTGCTCCACATAAAGCCCCACGGTCGCCAGCACCATAATGAGTATTTCCCCAAACTTTATCCAGGGGATGAGCCGGGTCTTGGGCCAGTGATCTGCCATTTGCCCCGCAACACCGGAGAAGAGAAAGAAGGGGAGGATAAACAGGCCGCCGCACATAGCGACTACGTCCTGGGACTCCATACCAGCGAGACTCATGGATTTGAACGTGACCAGGATGACCAGCGCGTTCTTGAAGACGTTGTCATTGAAGGCACCGAGTGCTTGCACCCAGAAAAGGGGAGCGAAACTCCGTTGTTTCAACAATCCGATTGAATGCATGGTCGACGGTCCTTTCAAATTAACTAAAACGTACTACACCGGCATCCTAACACAAGATTGTTAGATATACAACAGTTAGGTTGGTGTGTCTTGCCGGTGGCTGCAGATGTGTACCAACTTTTCGTTTAAAGAATTTGATGGTACACTGTGGCAATCACAGGAGCAACGAACATGGGTACAGTACACTACGATATGGCCGTGGAAGAGGCGTGGGAAGACGACCTGAAACGGCGCTATCCCGAGACGGACTATGATCCCAATGGGAAAGAGAAAGAGGCCTTCCGCAATTATGATGACCCCGCCCGCGATTCGGTGCGGGAGTTTTATCGGGTAAATCACGCCCAGCAGACCCTGGACTTGGTCCTCGAGAAAAAAGCCCTCTATTCCCCCGGTAAGCATGGGACCATGAGTATCTGGGAGGCGATGGAATTCCTCGATACCCTGGTGGACGACAGCGATCCCGACACGGACCTGTCCCAGATTCAGCATCTCATGCAGACGGCGGAAGGCATTCGGCGAGACGGTCACCCCGACTGGTTTATCCTTACGGGCCTCCTCCATGACCTTGGTAAGGTGCTCTGTCTCTATGGCGAGCCCCAATGGGCCGTGGTGGGGGATACCTTTCCCGTGGGCTGCGCCTTTTCCGACAAGATAGTCTACCCCGAGTTTTTTACGGCCAATCCGGATTCCTCCCGGCCTGAACTCTCCACGCCGTGTGGTATTTATGCTCCCGGCTGTGGACTCGATGAGGTCCATCTCTCGTGGGGCCACGACGAATATCTTTATCAGGTTGTGAAAGACTACCTGCCCGAAGAAGCCCTTTATATGATTCGGTACCACTCCTTTTACGCGGCCCATCGTGAGCGGGCCTACGACCACCTGATGAATGAACAGGATCATCGGTTGTTCGAATGGGTGCGTGCCTTCAATCCCTACGATCTTTATACCAAGAGCGACGCGCCCCCCAACGTGGCCGAATTGCGCCCCTACTACGAAGATCTTATTCAGAAATACTTCCCGAATCCCATTGCCTGGTAAGGCGTACAACACGTCGACAGGAAATTCATGGATTGGAAGCGAATCAGGCGGCGTGAGGACGGCGTCCCCAGGAGCCCGTTGAGACAGCCGCTCACCCCGAAAGGGGAGTTGTGGTTACTGGCGGTAATTTCGGTGATCCTCTTTCTATTCTGGGATTCCCCGCTGATTCAACCCCTGAAATGGTTGACCGTCTTATTTCACGAGCTGAGTCATGGGCTCGTCGGGTTCCTGACCGGTGGTCGGGTTATCTCATTAAACCTGACCCACCAAGAAGGGGGAATCTGCGTGGTCGCCGGGGGCAACCGGACCCTCACGCTCCTGGCGGGGTACCCCGGTAGTCTCTGCTGGGGATTGGGTGCCCTCTATCTGTCCCGAAAAGACCGTTGGACTGGTCCCCTTCTTTACGTACTTGGCGCGCTTCTCGTTCTTGTGGCCCTGTTTTATGTACGGCCCCTGATCGGTTTCGGCTTCTTCTTCAGCCTGGCCTTTGCCGTCGTTCTGGGGGCATTGGCCCATTGGGGAGGCCTTCAGGTGCGGCGACTTGCCCTTGTCACCATTGGCCTGAGTAGTTGTGTGTATGTGTTTCAAGATATCGCCGAAGATGTTTTCTGGAACACGGGTATGCCTTCCGATGCGACCTTGTTGTTCCAACACACGGGCATTCCGGGGTTTATCTGGGGTCTCCTGTGGTATGGGGTCAGCATCGCGCTCGTAGTTTACGCCGTCTCAACCCGGGCTCGTACCACCTGAATAGGGGCTGAGAACCCGGAAAAAAGTACATCCGGTGGGTGGGTGCACCGAAGAAAGGGCCCCAAGAGGGGACGTGATACTCAACGGACCGTAGGGATACTCACCCGGCCGTTCGAGAAGTTGTAGCCCCAGGCGTCGGAATTTGGGGTATAATGCCGTGTCGATAAGGAACACATGAAGCGTGGGGCATTGTAGGTATAATCCGCCTTTCTACGACCAGGCAGGTATAGCTAAGTTACCGACTGTAAACAAGCTATCCGGACGCCTGTGATTCCCAATTCGGGAATTAGTTGACACTTGGCAAGATTAATCGTACTATGACACGCGCCTGTTTTGACTGGAGGGACGCCGTTTCTGGTGGTCTGAAAATGAAGGAGTGAACAATGCGCCACACTAATAAATGGCTATTCGGTATGCTGATTGCAGGTCTGAGTCTTGCGGGCTGTCATACTATGGGGAACAAATCTGTTGTTCCCGCTACGGTCACCGTTCCCGGTGAAGGTGAACATGTTGGCGTGCAAGACGTCATGGTGGTGCTGGACGCCTCCGGTTCCATGTGGCCCGGCACGTCTTTTGCCTATGGCAAAGCACTGACGGAATCAATGGTCCGAGGCTTTCCCGATGGAAGCTACGGGGCCGGTCTCCTGTCTTTCGGCGGAGAATGGCAATTTGAGTGGACCGACTATCCCATGACGCCCTTGAATCGGGTGGCCTTGGAAGCGGCCGCCGCAGAAACTCGCTTCCTCGCTGGTTCCACACCGTTGGAAGAAGCGCTAGACTATGCAGGAACCCGGTATCTCAATCCGAACCGCGCTCGTGCGTTGATTATCGTTTCCGACGGTAAGGCAGACCGCGACGCGGTGCTGGCCAAATGTGTCGCGCTATCCTACGGTCCAGTGCCCTTGTGTATTCACACCGTGCAGGTCGGCGATGATGCCGAAGGTGGTCGCCTGTTGTCCGACATGGCCAACCTGACACCCTGCGGTTCCTTCCGTCATGGTGACGCGATTGCCACGGACACAGGAATGGACGCGTTCGTCCGGGAAGTATTCTTCCAGGATCTCGCCGTCCTGGAGATGGTTGATAGCTCCGGCGGGAAAACCGTCCTCGGAAAAATCCTGTTTGCCACGGATAGCTCGGTGGTTACGCAGGAATATAATGAGCTTCTCGACAAAGTCGCGGGCATTCTGAAATCGACCAACGACGTATTCCTTTGCGTTGCGGGACACACCGATTCCACCGCGTCCAACAGCTACAACATGGCCCTTTCGATGCGCCGTGCTGAGTCTGTATGTAAGGCCCTGCGGGACCGGGGTGCCGGGAGCGATCGACTCTTTCCCAAGGCCTACGGCGAAGAGAGCCCAGCGGAGCCCAACAACACGCCGGCCACCCGCCAGCAGAACCGACGTGTAGAGTTGCTGGTTATCGACTAAGTTCAACAGCATAAAATTTCGGGCCCCGTGTACAACACACGGGGCCTTTTTCATTTTTCTTGAACGGCGTCTCACGAATTAACGTGGAAAAATGGAACCTGTGGGCTGATTCGGGTATTAGACCCCTACGTACATTCTATCGACAACGCCGCACGTTGATGGACCAGTCAGGTCCTACACACACCTGTTTTGCGGATACGGGCCGTTGTCCACACCAGTTATCTCATTGAGGGCAATGGGCATAGCTATATCCAGGAGCAGTTTGAAATGGATAATCCACTACACGTAAGCGCGTTTGACGCGTTGATTGACCGGGGTGTTGACCCCGGCGGCATCAATGACGGCACGATTCAAGATGAAGTCCGGACCATGAACAGCACCCAGGTGCTTGAAGCCGGGGATTCGAGTGATTTGGCGTTGCTGGACACCTGGCGCAGCGAAAAGCTGAGCGAGCTCTTTTATCATGTAGAGTTTATGGTAGAACGACTGCGGACCCTCGTGGATTCGGGTGCCTTCGACGATGAAGACCCCGAGACACGGGAAACCGTCTACCGCCTCAACTTGTCGGCCAAATCTATCCAGCATCTGTCCAACCGGAGTGATGCGGCGATCCTTCGCGACAAAAGCGAATAGACCCCACGGGCAAACCCGCCCCAAGCCCACGCAAAGCAAAAACGAGCCCGCACCAGTGGTGCGGGCTCGTTTACTTAGTCGGGTCGTCTTATTTTATTTCTGCCATGGTGGTGACGATTTTGGTAACCAGGCCATAGTCCAGCGCCTCTTCGGCATTCATCCAGAAGTTCCGGTCACTGTCTTTGGCGATTTTCTCAACGGGCTGTCCGGTTTCATCCGAAATCAGCTTGTTGATCCGGGTCCGAATCTTCATGATTTCCTGGGCTTCAATCCGGATGTCGGAGGCCTGGCCACCTGCGCCGCCGCTGGGCTGGTGCAGGAGGTAGCGTGTGTTCGGCAGGGAGAAGCGTTTGCCTTTATCGCCGCCAAAGAGGATAGGCACGGCAATACTGGCCACCCAGCCCGCACCTATGGCGATTACGGGGGATTCAATAGCGCGCATCACATCGTGGATGGCGTAGCCCGAATCCACATGGCCACCTGGCGATGAGATGACCACCCGGATGGGTTCATGGGAGTCGCAATTCAGCACGAAGAGCTGGGTGATTACTTTCTCGGCAAGCTCCTGATCAACCGTGCCCGTGACGAGAATGGTCCGGGACTTGAGCATTTTTTGCATCATGCCCTCGGAAGCGCCCTTATCGTCTTCTTTTTTCTTGCCTTCTTCTTCGTCATCATGTCGGATATGGGTCATTACGGATCTTTCTATAGGTGTCGGTCCCGGCAGACCAGACATCAGGACACCCTCTCAGGTTGCCGAATGGGTTTGTATCGTCGCCTGTAAATGGCCGTATTCACAGCACCATATTGTGGCACGATCCGCTAAATGGGTTCAAGGCACGAAGAGAGCGACGGCAGTTGATTCCTCAGGGCAGGTTATTCCCTTGACATGAAATACCGCCGTTGGCGTGGTCCCGGGGTAGACGGTTGCCAACAAGCGGTCGTCTTCATAGAGCTCCAGCGCCTTCAACTTCTCTTTTTCGTCTGCCTTAATTTCCCACCGAAGGACCGCCGGTGTGCTGCCAGGTTTGACCGAAAGGTCCCGAGGAGCAGGGTCCTGTCGAAAGACATATTCCTGTCGCTCCATCACATCCATGAAGGTTACACGGAGGCCCTCGGAGTCCAGGCAGGCTTCCGCTACGAGACCACCCGAGACAAATGGCCCGGTAATGGGTAATATCTGCAAGTTAACACCAGCGTTTCTGAGGATGGTGGCCAGGTCTTGCGCGTCCCAGTCTTCCAGCTTCAATTGTTGTTCCCGGTCACCCAGCAGGAGGGTTAGGCTTGCTCTAAGGGTCTCGACGGGAATGGGAGGTGATGGGGTGTCGGCTCCCTGACCCCGTCGGATTTCCAGAAGATTTGCCACATCGTCGAATTCCCCCAGATGGGTCAGGGCGCGTTCAAAGGTGAAGGGCGCATGTCCCCGGGGCCGGGTCGAAGCGGCATCGCGGAGGTCATCGAGAAAAGCTTGCTGATTTCGCACACGGAAGGGTAAATCGGGATTGGCAGTCCGTGGTGCCGCACAAAAATAGGCCACCGCGGCGTTATTCCGTCCTTGGGCAAGGCAAGAGCGCGCGTGCAGCAGCGTGTAGTCTGGTTGGTGCGGTTGACGCGTCAGCAAGCAGCGGAGCATGGCATCGAGTTCCGACCACTGCTCGGCCTCCAGAAGTGTTTCCCCACGGGCGGCCTGATTTCGCAGGTCGGTCGGTGCGAGGGGAAAAATACCCGTCAATTGAAGGAGCACACAGGCAATGGGCACGGCCCAGACGGAGGTGGCAGGGCGGAATGGGGTGTGCGCCGTCCAGGGGGCGTCCAGGGAAGCCGCAAGTCCGACGAAATAGACAACGCTGAGACCGGGTCGTACGCCGAGGCACAGATGAAGCAGGGCCAGGGTCAACAGCACAACCGGAAAGACCAGCAGGCGGGGCTGAGACGTCGTCAAAGCCCGCAGGAGCGTCCGTGCGGCCACTCGGGCAACGATCCAGAGGGCAATTAGGGTGAGCATCATGGCGGCCGGTGGAAGGCGGTAGAGCGCCGGTTCTGTCCAGGTTGAGGCAAATTGGGGCAGTTGGGGCAGGAGGGAGCTCAGCCAGACTGCCACAAGGCCCCCGGCAATGGCTCCGACGCGGCGGTGGCCCCTGGGAAAAGCGGGGTGTACGACGACCACGAGGTTGGCCAGGAATCCTGCGATAAAGAGCACAATGCCTGCGGACACGGTTTCCGGGCCCGCCAGCAGCAGATTGGCGGGCGGAAATACCACGGTGGGGGGAATCCAGGCCAAGTTGGCCCCCCATTGGAGCAGAACCCCCGCGGCACATGCCGCGCCAAAAGCAGTTACACTGAGTCGGGCGATCGTGCCGTTGGCTGCCAGGGTAAGTGGGGCCAGAAAGCTGATTCCGGCGAGGAGTAAATAGCCGGCCAAATCGTGATTACCCCGGAACAGGGTGAGGGCTATCGTCGGAATCAGGACCACTGCAGGCCACCAGTATTCCGCTGGG
>CAXBPH010000052.1:0-32243 GCA_963977445.1 uncultured bacterium
TCATAACCGTCGATGGACACAATACGGTGGACTTTGTGAAATATCCGGGCTAGGCACGGGCACCCGTGGGCCAGACCGCCTAACGCAATCAACGGAAGATGACTTGGGGCGTGCGCCCGTCCCTGTGGGTTGCCATGATGTCTCAGGCTCCACCGCAGTAGACCACGGGGACATGTCTCCGCCCGTGGTCAAGCGCTCGTACCCAATATCCACCAACTGGCGATACCGGTGCAATCGCACCATTAAAGACGCGGTTGCGGCGGGACGTCCCATGACGCGCAGGGAAAACGGGGGCGGCCATCATCTATTGTTTAGACGGAGTCATCGCTGGTATCTACCGGCAGGAACTGAACCGCATCGGCCATCACGTAGCCCTTCGTGCCCTCGTTACTCACGACGACGCGGGCCAGTTTATCAAAATTGAATTTCCCCAGTGAGGTCCAGCAGTCCTTGATCTCTGGTTTTCGCCGCTGATTGACCACAACGGTTTTGGTGCCGCCCCGGTGGTGCACGGTCACGGGTACCTGCTCCGCCCGGTTGGACTGGCGGGAATAGGCCAGGCGTACCTCGTAGCGGCCTGGGGCGGGCAGCTCGGCGGTGAACGTCATCGTGCTGGCCCCTTTGTTCGCATTGACGTCGTGTTGGTAGCCCTGCTCGACATAGGGCGGGAGGGACGCACTATGCATCCATTCCCCCTCCGCGACGGCAGCCTCGTCGTCCACAACCACCCCGTCCAACTTCGCTATCGTAAAGATATCCGCCGGAAGAAAGCTGAGTACCTGACCGTCTTCCGCCAACTTCTTTTCCAACGTGTCATAGGCGAGATCTTGTACCGCGATCCCCGCGTCGATAGCCAAGGCGGCGGCCGTCCCGGCGCTCTGGCCTAGGATCATGAAAACGGGTTCCATTCGAATGGAGCCATAGGCCACATGGGACGCCGAAAGGCAGACTGGTACGAAGAGATTGACGCACTCCGACTTACGGGGCACGATGGAACGATAAGAAACGGGATAGGGTCTTGGGCAGGCCTTGCCGAAGCCCCCCTCATTACGGACGGTGTATTCTCCATCCTCTTTCACGACCATGCGGTTACAGAAGTGAGAGTCCATCTGATACGACGCGAGTCCCACGGAATCACTCACCTTGCGTTTCGATTCGGCATCCTCCTGGGTCATCACGTAATCAGAAACCATGCGACGGCCTTCGCGAATATAGAGATGGTGGGGCCAGAAATCCGTGTTTTGAAACTCGGCAGGGTCCAGGCCGAAGCGATTCACCCGTTCTTGCAGGGTCTCTGGGACCTGGGGATCATTCGCCAGAAAGTACATGAGGCCTTGCTGATAGTTGACGTGATCCTGAAAGATCCGCTCCCGCATTTCATACAACGCGCGGAAGGGCATCTGTAATCCACGCCGGGGTGGAGGCTGCTCCGAAAAAGAAATCGGATCAAAGGTGCCGTCGGGCCAAAGATTGCTGCCCCCTACATAGTCGGAAGAAAAACTCCCCGCGTTGTTGCTGTCTCCCATGCGCATCTGGACCGGCCCGTCGGTCATGGGCGTGGTCGTATAGTCGAGCGTCCAATGGATACCCGGGTCTACATTCATAAACCGGGCCAGGAGTGCATAGCGGCCGGGATCATAATCGCGCGGCTTCGGGAACGGTACTTTATCCGCTTTGTTCGTCAGACGCATCCTGAAATTGTAGGCCTGTACGCGGTGGTCACCCTCGCCCTTATCACCCGTAGGTTCCGAAGAGATTTTCGGCAGCAGGCCGGAATCGGGATTGCCGGGTTCCACAAAGGGGCTAACCGTCAGCCGGCAGAACTGATACACGTTGCTCCACGAAACATTCTGTGACTGGCCGGCGAGGGTTTCTCCATAGGTCCCGACCGGTTCCCGGCCAATATGGTAGGAGACCTTTGCCGCCGCCAGGAGGTCGCCCTCGTAGGTGGCATCGACAAACATGGCCGCCTCGACCGTTTCGCCCGTTTCCATGGTTGCGGAAACCAGGCGGCCGTCTTCCATGACGACCGATTCCAGGTATCGTTCGAAAAACACCGTTACCCCGGCTTCTTCAAGCATCGTGATATATAGCGCTTCCGCTTCCGACGGGCTGAGATCGCGGAGCCTTCCGATACGCGTATAGTATTCGAGAGCCATACCGCCGATGGCCTTACCGTTCCCCACATCGGTCGCGGTCAAACCGCCCGAAGTCATTCCACCAACATGGCGGTTGGAGGACAACAGCACGGCCGTCTTGCCCATCCTCCCCGCCTGGACCGCCGCCGTCACGCCCGCAGGGGTCCCCCCGTATACCGCCACATCGCACTCGATTCGCTGCGCCGGCCCGGGTTCCACCTGCCGGTAGTAGCGAAGCGCGGGCGCTTCCGTATTCTCCTCAGCCCAGCCAAAATTAAGCCCGCTGATGGAAAACGCCACCACCGCGCAGACAACATACCCGGACCATTTAAATTTACTCATACATCCTCCCTCGTGTCACGTCAGCCCGCCTCCCAAAAGGCGCGGGCACGTCTTTACTGTCACAGACGCGTAGTTACACCGGTCATTTTCCACGCCCAGGCCTACACGCATTGCGTTGGCGGGGCCGCCCCATCATAACACCCCGCGCGGGAATTACCAGCAGGATGCCGTCTTCGTGGGCTACCGGCGAACCAGGAGAGTTGGCAATCGGTCCTCGACACATTCGCCAAGCCGGATAGGGCGGATTGAAGCTCGAATGAACGTAGAGCAGCGGTTGGCCGCAACCAAAAATGCTGAACCACGAATATACACTAATTTACACGAATAGTATTGGCAGCAAAAGAACGCAGAGAACCAAAGAGAAGTTTTTCTTTGCGCTCTTTGCGTTCCTTCGCGGCTAGTATTTGTCTCTATTGGCAATGTGTAGACTAAACATTGAGAAAGAAGAAATCTGGTCAACGTAGGAGAAAAACTCCTTCCGATCTCTGTTTCATAAGTGGCTTTTGTAGAACATGTTACAGAATATGGAGCGGATTTTCTTTCCAGAAAAACAAAATGATGTCGGATAGTAGTGTAGAGCAGCCGCTGGGCCAGTATAAATTCTTCGAGAAATCAGGCAACCGTGTTATTATGAGCTATAATTTCCGATGGAGAAAATGTCATGGAAACGTCTACTGCCAAGCCAGCACCTGTGGCGCCGAACAGGACATTGGACTACCTGCGCTACACCATAGGCGGCATTGTAATTGCCATCAGCGCATACTTCATGCAGCAGGCCCTGTACGGTCGAGGGTCGAGCATGGATGAAGGCCTGGGCTACGGCATGGTTTCTATTCTCCTTCTCCTATTCGGGCTGGGGATAGTCTTCGTGCTTCCCAGTGCCATCCAGCGATTCGTTAGCAATTTGAAGCTGGCCGTGCAACACCCGGAAGAGCCTTGGCGCTGGAAAAGCGACTGGGCGCGCGACCAGGCCGAAAATCAATGTCACACCAGCGCCGCGTTGCCTTCGTGCTCTGGATTATTCCTCCTGCTGATCTCTACGCCGCCACTCTTGGGTAAGGTTCCGGGGATCTTCACGGGTGATCCCATCGGCTTGGCCCTTGGCCTGGCCCTCCCCCTGGTTGGAAGTTGTCTACTGGCCCTGGCCGCCTTTCTCCAATGGCGCGCAAGAAAATACGGAGCTTCTACCCTCCTGCTTGATAGCAATCCCGGCGTGGTGGGTGGCTGGCTGAACACCCATCTCCAGAGTAAGTTACAGCTTGGGCCGTCAGAAATACTCATGGCCTCCCTGAAATGCTACTACATTGCCCGGACCTCAGGTGGCACGGGGGGGCGGAGCGGCAGCAGCAAACACCTTATCTGGCGGCTGGATCAGGAGATTCCCGCCCACGCCGTAGAACAACTTGATGACCAGATCACTCGGATTCCCCTTTCCTTTTACATCCCCTATGATTCTAAAGCGACCACGCCCGGCGAGAGGGACTATTACTGGGAACTCCATCTGCAGGTGCGGGTAGCCGGCCCCAATTACAAGGCGGAGTTCCGTGTGCCCGTTTTCAAAACCAGCGACAGTATCCTGGAAGTTCCCCAGGAAGCCATTGATAAATTTGGCGATGCCGTCGCCCTGGAGCAAAATTATCTGGAAAATGCGCGGGCACGCGTCGAGGTGCTACCCGGCGGTGGCCTGGAAGTGCGCACCCCGCCCCTGCGCTTCTTGCCCGTTAGTATTATTGTGACCGTCATCACGGCTTATTTAATGTTTATGACGTTTCAGTTCATCCAAAAATTGCCCGTTGGAATTGTTCCGACATTCATATTCCTCTGCCTGAGCGCCCTGTTTTTGTTGCTGAGTGCCTGGATGTGGATTGGCAGGCGGCGCGCAACCATCGAAGCCGGAAAGTTGACCGTGCAGATGGAAATTCTGTTCTTAAAACGTGGTCTTTCCATCCCACTCGATGAAATTACGGGGGTGGGGCACTGGGTAAGCGCCAATATGAATGGAAAAGAAACGAGCAGTGTTTACGTGAACGTGGGAAAGAAATCTACATCCCTTGCCACCGGCCTGAAAAACGGCGAAGCACGCTGGCTGAGCAAAGTAATTCACGTTCATGTGGGGGAACTTCTGGGGAAAGACCTGGACTATCTTGATGGGGACGACACGTAGAGTTTCGGCGGCGTCCGCGCATTGCTACGGCATAAGTCGAGCCGTAGGGCGCAGATTCAATAGTGAACGTGCAACGATGACCGCTTGTCGGGCTTGGTGTCCAATCCTATTGGCGCACTGGTAGAATGCCCATCTTGAACGCGTGCGTATAGACCTTGGGAAAGGTGGATAAATCTCTTGCGGAAATTGTGTGCACTAATGCTCCTGCTGGGCCTCCCGGCGGCAGCGGAAATGACTGTCGATTATGCAGAACTTGCCCAGCGCGACGGGTGGCTGCGTCATCCGGTGTATGGGGATGCCTCATTCGACAGCTTCACCCACCACCCGAAGAATCCAATTCACCGGGGTGCCGCGCCCTATGAATGGCCGGTGAATGGCTCCTTGTTCGAGGATCCCGTAAGCGGGGACTGGTTTTTGTTCGTGGGTCATTATCGCACGGGCTACCGGCGGGACGATGCCAACCCGTCCCGCGCCACCGTGTCCCGCTCGAAGGACAAGGGGGCGCACTGGGAAGATCTGGGACCCGTATTCCCGCCGGAAATACACACTTTCGACGGCGAGACCTCGCCCATGTGGACCGCACCCGATGTGGCCGTCGTCTATCACGAAGGCCGCTATCACATGAGCTACGACTGGTCGACACGGAGCACCACGTGGGAAAACGCGGCCACACCCGGCCCGGATTCCAACAGCGGGGTGGGCTATGCCTGGGCCGAGCGACCCGAGGGACCCTATCATCGGACGGCCGTCCCCATCGCCACCACCCGCGACCAGCCCCTGCTGGAGGGCAAGTACAAGCGCATGTATGCCTCCACCATCCTCCGCCGCGAAAAGGACTGGCTGGTGCTTACCCTGACCGACTCGGGCCTCCATTATGGCTGGGCCTATCTGGGCATGACCGCCCCCACGCCGGAAGGGCCCTACACCCCCGCCAAGCTGTTACTCTATCCCGAGCAGGAGGGTTTTCACCCGCCGCTGATGGAGTTTCACCCCGCCTTCGTCCACGAGGGCTACGTTTACGCGCCCGCCACCGCCGTGGCCTTGAACCGCAACTTCCAGATGCTCTGGCGCGCCCCCGCGGAAGAGGCCCTGGACCCCGACGCGTGGTCCATTTACCAGCATGGCTCCGTGTGGCACGCCGAGCCCGTCGAACACGAACACCACGGTATCTGGGGACAGACCTTCTCGGGCTTCGTCGGCGCCGATGGCATGTTCCAGGTCATGTTTCCCTCCCGCGACAGCCAGGGGATGGGCACCATCAATACCGCTTCCCGGCCGTGGGTGCAGCCCAATCGGGACCAGGGCTTTCACGTCAGCGGACACGAAGGGCCGAGTTTTGTGCGTCTGAAACAGGGCGGTACGGTGGAGAAGATTGCCGCCACCCTGGACGTGCACGGCACCGTGACCCTGGCCTGGAACGCCAAGGGGCCCGTGGGTCCCAATAACCCCACGTCGGGTGCAACCCTTCACCCCCTGATGGGGGGCGACTATGCAGGCCTTCGCTTAACAACCGAATCCTGGGCGCTTATCACCGTAAACGCCGAGGGCGAAGCCACCACCATCGCGGAGAACACCATCACAAGGCCCGGCCCGATCCCGTGCACCATCGCCTGGGACACCGGAGGAACGGCAACGCTCGCGATTCACGGCGAGGCCGTCTGGTCCGGTGCCCTGCCCGTCAATGAGGGAGCCCTGGGCATGGTGGCCGACAAATTCAGCCAGGCGTACGTCACGCAATTCGCTGTGACCGGGACGCCCGCGCCCGCCCACACGGTCTATCTACACACCGAGGCTCTGCTGGGTGCCGCACAGAATAAGGCCCACTGGAAAGCCGTAGAAGGACCCCACTTCCGCTACGGCGTGGGTGTGGTCTCCAACGCGCCAGACGTTCGTGCCAAATGGAACGTGCAGGGGCGCACTGCGACACTCTGGGCACCCCAAGGCCCCGACTACGGCAGCGCAGACGTCTATCTCGATGGCGCGCTCCAAGGTCGCGTGGATTTTAAGAAGGACGTGCTGGAAAGCTCCCGGCCCGTGCTGACCATCACCGGTCTGAAGGAAAAGGGCAGCGCCATCGTCCTCCGCAACGTAGACGGTGCCGTGCCCGTGGATGTGTTGGAGGTCGTCCATTGAGGCTGATCGCCTTGAAGAGGATTTGGAAAGCGGCTCTGCTACTGGAGTCAATATAAGCTGCGGCGAAGCATTATGGGACGGGCTTTCAGCCCTCTATGGATGGCGGACCGCAAACATGGGGCGTTGCCCCATGTTGGTATGTTGCCGGGCCCTTGGCCCTCAAGAAATTGCAGGTCCACGACCAGGTTTATTTTATTAGCGCCACCGGCGCGTTTCATACCAGCCTGGGGCATAGTCCCAGGGATAATCAATCAAAAGGCGGTCAGGGCTGAATGTCCGTGCCATTTTACGTCAGAGCAAGAAGCTCGCCTTTATGCCGCTGGACTAACCTCCTACTTCGCCGGTACCAACAATGCCTCAGCCGACGGTGCGAATAGCGGCGGTACGCCCCGTAGATCCACCGAATGATCTTCCCAGGGGCGCGTGGAGGGCTTGGACAAACGAATCGTCCACGGGGCACCGGGACTGTCTTCCGGCTGGGTCATTGCGAATTGATGCAGGGCCACCAGATTGTCTACCTCTTCGACGACCTCCCCTTCGGGATTGATGAGGGCGGCGCGGATGGCTTCGCCTGATCCCTCGCCCGTTACGCGCACGGCAAACTCTGTCGTTCCGGCAGGCACCCAGAAGAAATAGCTGCCTCCAGCATGTATCAATCGGAGGGGGGCACCTTCGGCAATGATGTTTACCGGGTGAGAGCTCTGGGTCAGGGCGAGACGGTTGATGTCCGGATTGGCGCTGATGCGATACACCCCGGTTTCGGGTGCCGTGAAGTGGACGTCACTTTCTGACCCGATGGGGATTTCGACGCGATGGGCTGTTTTCCCCGTGGGGGCAGTAACGATGACGGGCACATCCTTGCCACTATTGGAACCCACGGGCCAGTAGTGCATCACCAGGCGCACCTCGTCACCTGCCGTGGCATAGAGGGCAAACTCGCCGTTCCGCCGTAGTTTTGCGAAGCCGAAGCCATAGCCATTTTTCGGGACCGTGTCATCGTGGGGCTGGAGTCCACTCAGATCCAGGGGCAAGCGAGGAATACGTTTGATCGCCTCTACGGGCATCCAGCGATCCAGTAGTTCTGGGGTCAGCGTGAGGTGCTCTTCCGTGTCCCCATGGACGGCAATCAGCGTGCCCGTAATCGCTTCGAGGGGCAGGCCACCGGCGGAATCCAGGTAGCCCATGGGATTGCGATCCACGGCGTCCTGAAGGCGCACGTTGGTGAAGGTGACACCCCCGACGGGCTGTTCCGAATCGGTCCGATTGAGAAACTGGATAGGCGACATCGCCGGTTCGTCGACGGACGGGTTGATGATCGTCACCTCCTCGAAGCGAATGTCGAGCCCCGAAGGCGGGTTGCTGTCTACCGTTATGGCGGAGCGTGTGCCCCCTTCAAGGGTGCAGTCTGAAAACACCACGCTGCCGGTCACCGCATCCGCCGGCAGATTGTTGTTGATGATACCCGCGCCGGTCCCATAGTTGTTGATGGCCCGGCAGTTTTCGAAACGCACCGAGATGGGCTCGGATGTCGCTTTCAAGGGACGGAGGTACAGCACATAGCCCGACCCGCTGTTGTTTTCGCTCAGGCAATTGCGCATGACGACGTTGGCGAGCCGCTCGCTGGCGTGGTTGGGCTCGAAATCGATGCCGGCCTGGGGTGGCGTGCCTTTCGTATTGCGCATGATCGTGTCTTCGATAAGCAGGTTCTCCGCCGAAATCACGCTGATGCCCTGGCGATAGTGGCTTTCGCAGACCACATCTTTGATATGGATGTCTGTATTGGTGACCCCACGGGTGGCGACACCCAGATAAATGCCGTCGCCGCCACTCTCAAGGAGGGTCAATCCGTATACCTTGACGTTGGAGCTGCTGCGAATACTCAGCGTGTGGCGCCATTCCGCCTTCTTATACAATTCGGGGTTGTCGTAGTCCGACCGGTGCATACGAAACGTGGCACCATACCCCGTCAGGGTAATATTTGTCTTGTTGGACGCCGTAAAAAGCGAATCGCCGGTCCCTTTGAATTCGCCCCGCTTGGCGACGACCTCAACGCCCTTCTCAAAGGTAATTTCCTGGTCGCTCGCCAGTTGGATGGGACGCACCACCCAGGGCTGGCCCGTGTTGTCCACCGTGAGTTTCGCCACACCCGAGTTAATCGCCGCCTGGAGGGCCTCCGTGGCGTCCTCAGGATCAAAGCCCCACCACGAGGCCTTCGCCTCGGTGATGTCGCCCGAAGCAACACGGTCTAGCATCGCCTGGTTAACGTCCGCAAACGCAACACCGGTTAAGAAAATAGTAATCGTGAGGAACGCGCTCAGGCGTGGCATAGGGGTCATTGTATTTCCTGGGGCTGGGTTGTAAACGCGCGCCGGGCCCAATCTACTTTGGGGTGCTCAACGTTCATGAATTCTTGATTCATCAGACGGTCTAGTGGGGAACCCAAGTTAAGCGAAAGAAGGTGGGAGAATCAAGACGCCTCATTAATTCGCACGATAGAAAGGTCTGCCCCATACAGGGACTCAGACATTCCTGTCTGAGACAAGGTCCGCCGAAACTGCCTACCACTCTAGTTCTGACGTTCGTATTTCTCTACGTCCTCGTACGACTTTTCCACGTCAAAGTCCATCACGATCGCTGTGCTTATCTTGGCTCGCGTAATTCCGACGTACAACTTGGCTCGCGCCTCGTTGCTTAGTGTTGCGGAGTTGTCCGTTACCCACTTCTGCATTTTCTCTGTCGGATAAATAAGTACACGTTCAAACTCCAGCCCTTTTGATTCGCCAAAGTTTCTCGCCTCATAGTTTGTGTTTACAGGTACACTCGAACTCCAACGCAATTGAACGGGCTTAAAATTACAAAGATATTCCTCTACATCCACTTTTCTAACCAAGAAAACCCCGACGTGATCGGACGAGCCGCTGTCGCAATCGGGACAACTACACGGAAGCACAGGTGGGAAGTCAGGAAACAGTTTTGCGGAATAGCTACAAATTCTATAGTTATTACGATGGGTTGTGTTCAGTATGTTCATATCGACAGAAGGCCTAAATTTTACAGGCACTTCCGAATTGACAAAACTTACAATATTACCGTTTCTATACTTTCGGTATTTACTTTCGAGATGCGTCAAATAAGTCACTTGGCGTGGATCCCCTACGAGGATAGCTTTCATAGTTGAGCTAAATACTAGTTTTAGGATCTCCAAGTCATACCCTGCCAAATCTTGTGCCTCATCAACAAGTATGGTTGAGAAAATGCTGGAAAGTCTCCGTATTACCGCACCTTTACTGGCTGTGTTCGACCTGCATACAAATCTCGCGATTTTATCCGAATAGATCTTCATGGTTTCGGAAAAATAGGCTTTCTCGAACTCCGTATCCTCCTTGTAGAAAATGGGGATACTTCCATTCCTATACCTAACCCCAGAGGCTTCGTTAACTAACAGCATACCGCGAATGTCTCGTTGGTATAACTCGTCTCTCAATGCACCTTGATAGGGTCTAACCCCATGTTGAAGCAAAAACGAAAACCAAGTCTGGACTGTAACGTTGTGAGGTATACAGCCATTCCTTTGGTGGAATTTTGTTCGTATTCCGACCTCATTCGCCTGAGTGTATGTTGTGATGAGAACATTCTCATTCGGGTGTGTCAACGCGTAGTCTACAAGAAAGGTCGTCTTTCCAGACCCGGCTGCCGCCACTATCAAAGAATCACTATTCATTGCACCACTTTACCGCGTCTACTATGTACTCTGGAAAAGTAAGGCCAACATCTGACTCAAAAACAGAAAGTGCCCATTCGGTCTTGATTTCTTTTTTTGACATGTATTGCACGAGATCAGATTGATTGGAGTTTGTCGCCCCAACAACACCCGCCAACTCTCCCAAGTTGTTCTTGTTTGCATCCACAAACTGCGGTTCTAGTGTGTTGAGTTTGTTTCGACGATCCGCAAAAATTTTGATGCATTGAACTCCGTTAAAATCCTCGTATTTGTCCGTTATTTTTGTTGTGTAGTCTCCGTCATTGTCTGTTATTACCGCAACGGGTTTGTTCAATAGTTTCGCTACCTCTAGAAATCTCTTGAAGGTTAAACCTACGGAGATAACGTCTATTTCATCCTGTATCGGTAGCTTTCCCACATTGGCTATCCTATAAGCCTTCTGGAAAATAAGTTCATCAGAAGGCCCTTCAACTAGAACGGCTTTTTTGCTAAGCAACATGCGGAGCGTTTGGTAGCCAGGTAGTTTTCGAAAAAACTCTTGTGTTTTGGAGTCCAATGCATCGAGTCTTGTAACCCGACGGTCGTGCAAGAGAATGAGACACTCCAAGCCGAGTTTGTTCGCCACAAAACTACTGTGCGTAGATATTATAATCTGCTTGCCGGTACATTTCGCCGCAACACTTTGAATCAGTTGGTTCAGCTTGGAATACGACAGGTGGTTTTCAGGTTCTTCAAGCAATATCAGATTTGCTTCCTTGGCTTTGCTGTGCCCAAGCGCCAAATTCGTCTTCACTATGCATTGCTCCCCCTTACCGACTTGATGAAAGGGTGTCTCGTCCAGATATGTCATCAACGCGTACTCCCAAGAATTTTGCGTTGACAAATCCACTGACACCTCCAGCTTCTTGTGCGTGATATCGGCCTTTCCACCAATTTTTTTGTTAATTGCTTTTACAGACGGGTCTTCAATAAATGATTCTTTAGTTTTACGATATGCTTGGGCGATTTGTACCTTTTCCTTGGCGTCCAGATCGTCTCTGATAATCCTCGAAATGTAGATATCGGAACCATTTTGGTGCCGAGAGGAAGACGAGTCTATTAGGACCGACTTCATTGGAATACTTCTAGAGCTAACAGAATCTCTCGCGAAAGACTTCCAAGTCTGTTTGTAGTACTCAATCGGAATTGCTTTGATGTCACCAGATTTGACCAAGGCGTCGTACTCAGCTTGGTAGTCGGAGTCGAATTCTATTTTTAACGCTACGCCGCATGTGTCGCTGCGATTACTGTTACCATTGCCCTGGAACAAGGACCACACATCACCCCCAAAATACACCTCAATAAGTATTGTCGGCGGCGATTCCCCTGATGGTGGACTGAGAGAAAAGCTGTTTATGTACTGCTTGACGACTTCGTTGTTGAATAAGTACTGACTAAGTTCGTTCCTCAGGTACTTGCCATTGAGTATGCCTGTCAACGCCAAGTGAACGGCTTCCAGAATTGTAGATTTTCCAGCCTCGTTGTTCCCTACAATTATGTTTATTCCGTCTCTAAAATGTATCTCGAATTTACTGTTGAAGCATTTGAAGTTTTCGATAACAACTTTGTCTATGTGCATTTTGCCCGCTTTCCTAGGACCTTAATTTTGATTGTGCTCCCTACTATCGACTGAGAGAGCTTAGACTAAGCGTAATCACAAATCAAAGCTGAGACATCAGATTTTCGAGGGGTAGGCCATTCAGGTACAACTCTGGAGGAAACGTGACTGTTGGCATGATAAGTGCCGTCGCTATCGATTGCTATCGACAACGTGACGAAGTGGAAAGCCCTTTTGCCCGGTGAGTAGCCTGAGGCGAGCTTTACTAGTTACGACGGCACCCCATAGAAGGGTCATGACAAGCGCAGGTGTATTCTGTCAGAATGGCCTCGTTTTGTGTTTTCGGCCATCCTGCTGGAGTCGGCCTGGGGGCACGCCGAAGTAATCAGTTCAACAGGAGTTTACGATGTATCTCATTATTCGAAAATGGGCCGTGGGTCTCGCATTGACCTTCGCCCTGCTGGCACCCATGGGTGCGCAGGCCGAACGGGAAGACCTGGGCAATGGCTTCCTTCACCACGGAGTCGCGACACCCGTCAGCAACCACCGGGGCACGGTGGCCACGGTAGACGGCGACGGAAAGAACGTCGTACTCCTGTGGCTTTTTGACCATCGGGGGGGCTATGCCTTGTTGCTTATCGACGCAGAAACGGGAAAGGCGGAGGAATACCCCATGCCCTTTCCTCCAGGCGGCGACTGTCCTTATGCCTCAATTCTGTCGAGCGACAACAAGTTTTACACCCACTTCAACAGCTACTTCACGGTCTTTGACCCGGTTAAGCGCGCCTTTACCTTTCACCAGAAGACAACCCCACAGATGGCCATGGGCATGACGGAAGACGACGCAGGAAAAATCTGGTCGGTGACCTATCCCAACAGCGGGGTCGCGGCCTTTGACCCGAAGACCCAGACCCTGACCGATTACGGCGCTGTCTATGGGCAGAACTGGAAACAGTATCAGCGCCATGTGGCCGCCGATGACGCCGGGTGGATTTACTTCGGCATCGGCAGCACGGCCAGTCAGGTAATCGCTTTTGACCCCAAGACCGCCACCGCCACACCCCTCGTTCCCGAAGAAGAGCGGGTAAAAGGAGCCGGTTATGTGGTTCGCGATGTAGACGGCAAAGTTTACGGCCATTCCGGTAGTGATGAACACTGGTATACCTATTACGAGGGCAACGCGACGGCCATCGAGAAGCCCACCGTCAACGCGAAGCCCATCATCACCAGCAGTCAGGGGCTTTTTCACAAGACCTTCCCCGATGGAAAAATCCTGAAAGTATGCGACACGGTTACGCGCACCCTGGAGGTCGAAGACCCAAGCACGGGCACCATCGCAAAGCACACCTTTGACTACACCAGCGAAGGGGCCCACATCATGGGCATTGCTACCGCACCCGATGGCACCCTGGCCGGCGGCACGGCCTTCCCCATGCGTTTTTTCCAATATGATCCCGCGAAAGACGAATGGGTAAACCGCCCGACTTATGGCCAGTGGAATACCGTGGCCCGTCAAGGCGATAGATTTTTCATCGGCGGCTATGGCGGAGGCTTCCTTCTGGAGTGGAACCCCGCCAAGGACTGGGTTGAGACCCAGAAAAACAAGCCCCGGAAGAATCCCCAGTTCCTCACCGACTGCACGCCCACCATTCACCGGCCCCACGACCTTCTTGCCCATCCCAATGGCAAGGTGGTCATCCTCGCGGGTACGCCAGGCTATGGCTACACCGGCGGCGGCTTGCTCTTCTGGAATCGGGAGACCAGCGAGCGCACCCTCATCGAGCACACGGAGCTCATCCCCGAGCAGTCCACCTTGAGTCTGGCGGCCCTGCCGGGAAATCAGATCGTCGGCGGCACCACCACGGGTGCCGGCACGGGTGGGGAGAAGAAGGCAACCCTCGCAGAACTCTATCTACTCGACCTCGGCACCCATGCCATCACCTGGCACGCCCCGATCCTCCCCGAGGTCAACAACTACACCGACCTCTATGCGACGGAATCAGGTATCGTCTATGGCGTCGCCGACCAGCGGCATTTCTTTGTCTTTGACCCCGCGACGAAAGAACTCATTCACCAATTCGATATGGAGGCGACCCTGGGAAGCACCATTTCCCACCAGGGACCCCGCGTATTCGTGCCTGGACCCGACGGCGAACTGTACATGCTTTTCCGCAAAGGAGTCGCTCAGGTAAATCTCGAGACCCACGAAATCACGCTGCTCGCCGAATCGCCCGTTCCCATCGGGCCGGGGGGCGACTACCACGATGGCCGTATTTACTTTGGTAGTGGCTCGCATCTGTACAGCTACGCCGTGCCAGTCAGCAAAAAGTAAACGGACAAGACACCAGCCGTAACGGTCGGGGAGTTGGTCTCACAGGGACTGCTCTCCGGCCGTTGTTGTATCAAAAGAGTAACGAGATTTCGGTAGAGCTTCGGCGCGCTCCGGTTTCTCCTATTCGAGCCGCGGGGCATGTTGAGTTACCCTCGGGGGGACAGCCCCGACGGTTGGAAATTTATTTCGTGCTGTCCTTTGTCTACGGCACCCCGACGTCATGTTTGCTTCAAGACGTGGTGGTGTCAGTGCAGTCCCCTTAGTCTTCTTTGCCAGTTTCGTGTCATGCCCCGGGACTTTCGCTGGCGGCGTGTTCGCTATCCCTCGGGGAATACGACCATTGGGAGCGCAGGTCTCGGACGCGCCTAAGGTGGGCGGCCCGCCTGCATCGTGCCGAAGGCGCGTTGGTTTTTAGGAGCTTGAAAATAACGACTGCCCTACCCTCGCCACGTTGAGTTGCCCTCGGGGACAGCCCCGTGGGAGTATCGAGTCGGATCACAACGGAGCCATCCGGGACCAGCGCCCGTTTTGATAGCCATGTCTGCTGTGGGCCCACCAGCGCATGTCCTCACAGAAATCTTGCATTGAAATAACAAAGGCGGCATAGTGGTCGGGTCGCTCACTGGAGAGGGGGCGGCGGGACCATTCAGTTAACAGGAGGAGCATGACTCTATGGAGTCCTTTGCCACGATAATTGCAGACACAAATTTTTCGTATCTGGACTGGGGAATCGTCTTAATCTATCTTGTGCTTTCTGTGGGCATCGGTATTTTTGCCAACCGCTATGTGGGTGGTCTGAGCGACTATATTGTCGCGGGCCGTGGCATGCGCACCGCCCTGGGAATCGCTACGTTGACGGGTACGGAGATGGGGTTGGTGACGGTGATGTATAGCGCCCAGAAAGGGTTCACCGGGGGCTTTGCGGCCTTTCATATCGGTGTTATTTCCGGTCTGCTGGCCTTTTTTGTCGGGGTGACAGGGTTCATCGTGACCCGGTTGCGTCGAGAACGGGTACTGACCATACCGGAATACTACGGACGTCGCTACAGTAAAGGGGTTCAGGTTTTCGGCGGCATCATGCTGGCCTTCGGCGGCATCTTCAATATGGGTATGTTTCTGAAAGCCGGTTCCATGTTTATCGTGGGCATAACGGGCTTGCAAAGTGAAAGCGCCGTGACCGTTGTTATGGTGGTCCTCCTCAGTCTTGTGCTCTTCTATACCGTCATGGGGGGAATGATTTCCGTAATCCTGACGGACTATGTTCAGTTTGTGGTTCTATCGTTTGGCCTGTTTCTCGCAACAGGGCTCGCCATCTATTACCTGGGTTGGGATCATATTTTTAACGTGGTAATTGCGGAGAAGGGTGAAGTGGCCTTTAATCCCGTCGCCGAGGGCAGCAGTTTCGGCTTTGACTACGTCATGTGGATGGCCTTCCTCGGTTTGGTAAATTGCGCACTCTGGCCCACGGCCGTGGCACGAGCCCTTGCGTCGGATTCGGAAGAGACGGTGCGACGTCAGTTCATGTTCTCCTCCATCACCTTCGCCATCCGAAACATCATCCCCTATTTCTGGGGTATCTGCGCCTTTGTCTTTGTTTTGGGTACCCCGGTATTAAAGGCGGCCTTCTTCCCCGAAGAAGGGGCGGGAGAAGCCATAGATACCCTCTATGCCATGCCAATTTTTCTGGGCGAAGTCTTGCCCGTTGGTGTGATCGGTATTTTGACCGCTGCCATGATCGCGGCCTTCATGTCTACCCACGACAGCTACCTGCTTTGTTGGAGTTCGGTCTTGACGAATGACGTGGCGAAGCCTCTCATGGGCGGACGGCTGACCGACAAAGGTGCCGTGCTACTGACGCGGATTTTCGTAGTCGCCATTGGCCTCCTGATTCTGTTTATCAGTTTAATCTATCCGCTGAAGACGGACCTATGGGATTTTATGGCAGTAACGGGTGCCATCTATTTTACCGGTGCCTTTGCGCTACTTTCGGCCGGGTTGTATTGGAAACCCGCGAGCAACGTGGGCGCCATTTGTGCATTGATTGCGGGTGGCTTCGCGATCTTCGGGTTGCCCACAGTGCAGGAATTTTTCCTCGCCGGGCTGGGCATGTCTGCAGAGCGTATCGCGGAAATCGGTCTCGTGTTTAGTAGTGATCGGGTCGGTTTGGGCACCGTAGTCCTCGCAATTCTGGGCATGGTTGGGGGGTCGTTGATCTTTCCTGACAAGTCGTCCAGCAACGAAGTGGAGGTTTCCTGAATGGCCTTCTGGATATTATTATGGAAAGTGGTTCTTATTGTGGGGCTGGTGGCCTTCGGGGTGCTCGCTTCGGTCGTTACGGTATTGGGTGCCCGTGACGTGAAACATCTGCTCGCTACACTCAAGAGTAATCAGAACGGCGAAGACTAGAAGACGGACCCGTACGCCCCGATTGGAAGGCAGCAGGGACTGGAATTGTGGGCACGTGATCTTGCCGTTTGCTGTGCAGCAAGGTCGACGGACGAACGTTCGGGCGCGATGATTGATGGAGCATTAATCGCTGCGCCGGGCTTGGTTTGGCAGGGCACGACCGCAAGGTGATGGATGTGAGTACATCGAAGAAGTCGTCTCAGGGCGTTTCGCCCGAGGCCTTGGATTACTATCAAAAACAATGCGAAGCCATTGCCCACGATTGGGCACGGCTACGTAACATGATAGATGGGTTTTCCCAGCCGGGTGCAGACAAGGAAAAACTGGAGTGGGAGCTCATCGCCCTCAAGAGCCGTCTGGCCTGCGATTATCCCGTGCTGACCGAGTGGCGAAAAGGCGGTTATGGCCTGAGCGCCGGGGTCAATAAAATGCTTACGGGCGCCACTAATCTGGCCACGCTGGCCGATTCTGGTGGGAATCCGGAGAGCCGTGTGAACCGGAATTGGCGCGACGTGCAAACGGCCCTTGTTCGGGTCCAGGAAACGTTGCAGAAAGTTAAGCAAACCCTGTCGGCCGGCAAGCCCGCCTTTCTGCCCGATAAACTTATCGAGCAAACGACCCACCGCCCTTTTCCGATTAAAAAAATCCTGAAAATCGTGGCGGCCACCTGCGGCATTCTGCTGCTCGCTGGCACCTTCTACATCATGCGAAACTTTCTGGGCTTCTGGGCACCCGGCGCGGGCGATGGCATCGTTGTCGATGAATCCATGTCCGACGAGGATAAGATCCGATCCGTTCTGGTAATCATGAATGAGGCCTTCAAGCAAGACGATGTGGACATGTTCATGACGGTCATTGCAAAGGATTTTGAGGACGACGAAGGCAACGGCAGAAGGGCCTTGCGGGTCGGGTTACAAGCCTACCACGAAAAAGGGCTCTTCAAGTCCGTAACGGTAGACTGGTCCAGGATGAGCCTCCTGGATAAGGATGGATTTATTTACGCCCGCCCCATTATTATTCACGCAGAAGGTGACGAGTTGTCGATTTATCTTGGATTTAAACCCTATCGGGGAAAACTCTTGATAGCCAGCGCGAGTGCCACATAACATGGTACCATTATAAGGTGCGGGCCTGTGTGCTGCATCGTAGTTGCGTAGTTGGAATTGGTTACCAGAGTCAGGGTGTTGCGTATGATTGCTTTGCGGCGCACGAAAGGGGAGACGGACGGCGACGTCTGGTCACTCAGTGCCTCGTCGTTGTTCTTAGGTCGCAGTGGTCAGTGTGACGTTACCGTCAACGACCCTACCGTATCACGGCGGCACTGTGAAATTGCGGCCCGAAACGGGGAAATTTTCCTGCACGACCTCGGAAGCAGCAACCTTACCCTCGTGAACGGCCAGCCGGTGAAGTCCACCCAGCTTTTTGTGGGGGATCGTATTACGGTCGGCACGGCGCACTTTGTTCTGGAAGATGGCGACGACGACGAGGATGGGGGCCCCGTGCCCAATTCAGCCCGCCATTCCCTTTCGGTTGAGCGGAATATCTTCATGGATGAATCGCGTATGCCGGAACTCATCGAACTGGGTGCCAAAGGGGTCGAAGCACTCAGTCAACTCTTCCGCCTGTCCCGCACTTTGAGTCAGGTCCAGACCATTCAGGATTTGTCCATCGTTCTCCATGCGAGTCTCACGGAGGCATTCAATCCCGAACATTGCTGGATAGCCCGGTGTGTTGAAGAGCGCAGTAGTCTGACTTTCTTTGATGAGCGGGGCGTTGTGATTGACGCCCCGGAAGATGCTCCGCGGAAGATTATCGAATCGGCTTTCTTTCGCCGCAGCGGCTTACTCTGGCCCCGCATGAAAGACGGTGTGGTGGAAGCCCAGGTGGCCGCGCCCCTGGTCGTTCCGGAGCGGCGGGTGGGTATCATCGTGCTCCAGAGTCGGCCCGACCAGCTCTTTGATTCCTTCGATCTGGAATATCTGGCGGGCCTGGCCCACACGGCGGCACCCTTTGTAAAGTCCACGCAGCAAGCGGAACAGACCCAGTTATCTCTCACGAAATTAAGGAAGCAGTGGGGGCTCTAAATAAGCGAAGGTAGACCTCGAGCAAATCAAGCTCGTTAGTTTAGGCAATGTACGCACGTGTCTACTAAAAGTCAACGTATCAGCGGCTGGGCCACGATCGTTTAAAGCAGCCTTTGACCATTGGGAGCGCAGGTCTTGGACGCGCCAAAGGTGGGTGGCCCGCCTGCCCAGGGCCGAAGGCACGTTGTTTTTACGTCTTCGACGTAATGACGGCGAGCCGCCCGCGCTCTCAAGCTCGCGTATTCGAAGCTGGCAGCCGATTGTCTTGGAAAATCTCCGAGATGAATCTTCGCTTATTTAGTAGCCCGTTGCAAAGCTCGAACGTGGGCTACGAACGGCCTTCTTGGCCGAACGCTGCGTAGCGAATCCTTGAAAATACCTGTATTTCCCGTGCTTCGCGTCTTGATTTCGGCAAAGAATGCTCGTTCTCGCCTTCACGCGCCTTTTGGCAACGGGCTGCTAGTCGCCTGCACGGAGTCTGACTCGTTAGTAGCTGGCGGGATGCCAGGAGTCAGACGCCTAGTTTGCAGGTGCCGGGTGCTTGGGTAAGGTCGGGCCCATCGAGTCCGCTATGAGTGCGGCCTTACGCTGATTTCCTGCGGCAGACATGTGAATGGGATCCGAATAGAAGGCGCGCTCCCGTGGCATCGATTCATGGAGCGGGACAAGCCCTGTATTCATCTCCTTGGACAGACGAACGACAACTTCCGTATGTTGCGCCAGGCCTTTCCGGTATCCGCCTTCCAGTTTTCGTGAGTCCGCGTCGGGCCCCGCAAAATCCGGTACGTCCAGGTAGGGCTGGGTTAAGAGCCAGACCTGGGCACCACTCTCACGGGCCAGCGCGACTTCCGCGCGGAGATTGTCTTCGAAAGCCGTCGTGGGGTTGGCATCCAGATTCACAAGGGCTTCGTCGACCGGCGGCATGGGGCGTTGGGTTTGACTCTGAAGAGACAAGGGCCTAATCCACCCAAGACCGTGGGCCATCGTCAGCCAGGCGTGGGAGCGATAGAGCAGCTTATGCCAGTGCGACACGGTCAATGGCGTAAAGGGCGTTCGAAAATGGCTGTAATCCGCTTGGAATTCGGGATAGAATCGAGGAATGACATCGTTGATGGCATTCTGAATGAGGACAACGTCTGGTTTCAGCAACGGGATAGTGCGCTTCATGGTTCCCAGAATCTCTCGCGACGTATAGCCACCGACCCCGAGATTAAATACTTCTATCCGTTCCCAACCCTGCCCTCGGGCGGCACCCCAGAGGGTCTGCTCTAATTGGGCGGGATAGGTGTCGTTATTACTTTCTACACCTACACCGTAGGTCGTAGAGCCTCCATAACAACATATCCGGAGCGTATCGCCATCTTTTGGTGGGAAGGGAGCTTCTTCCCGGAAGCCTTCGCTGTTGTGAATCGTCTTGCCCCCACCCTGTGATGCATTCAGTTCAAACTCGGGACGAAGGCGATAGGCCAATTCCTCATCGGGAACGAAACGTATCCAGTCTGGACCCCGGCTTGCCAGGCGACCATAATCCTGTGTAATCCGATACAGGGTGGGGTTGGCGCTCTGCCGGGTGAGTGTGCGGGCTCCCATCTCGAGTCCACCAAGGAGGAGGAACAAAATTACAGCGATTGCGATAACCTGCCTGGCCCACGGGTACTTCTGGATTGGGGGGGGCGCTGTATCAGAGCGTGTGTTCAATGTGGTACGTGCTCCCGCAGTGAGATTGAGTCCGGCAATCATCACCCATGCCGTAAACGGAGATCAAGATTTCACGATCACGTGCACCGGTGTAACACCTGCCCGCCAGACGTGTATCCTGAATAGCGAACTCAGCCGTTCGTAATCACCGTACCATCGTCCCCTTGCTTGGCCTTGCTGAGACGGCGGTAGGCCATTTTAATCAGATTTTCGGCCTTTCCACCATCGCTTGGATAGGTCACGACGGAAAAACGCAGATCCAGTTGGCTTTCGAAAAAGCCTTTATACCGATCTACCGCAATGATGGCGCTCTGGCTGTCGGTCTCTCCCATCAGGACCGCAATAGAGCTGTCGAAATCGGCGATCACATCGCTATCACGAATGTGGGAGCCCAAAAAACTCCGTAACCCCGATATCCCCTGTTCCGTCGTCACCATAACCATGGAGACGAACCGGCGGTGCCGCTGGGCCCCGTAGAGTTCATATTGTAATAGCTGCCTAAGAATAGTGAAGTCAGTCTTCACAGTGGTCTCCCAACGCTGATGTACGAAAAATGTTCCGCACTAGGGGAGCAAGATCCGTGCCGCTGAAGTAATTGTTGAAGTGCGAAGTTGATGCTATGTAAGTTGCTTTAATAACTAGGGTTATATTTCCATCGACTTCCAGGATATTGTTCTCAAGCGCTGTGTTTACGTCGAAAAACTATAGAGTTACTCAGGCTTGAGTACTTTTTGAACGTAGTGAATATACCGGCACCATCAGGACCGGCATTTCGTGTGTCGTGTAAATTCTACGTTATTCTGGGGCAAGGCCACCGGATTTTTCAAGTCTGACGCTCCTTTTCTAGCCAACAGAGCACGAGACTGCATCTAGTGCGATATAAAAATTGTCACTTATGAACAATTTAGGTCCTCTCGTCGATTGAGTTCGACCACAGGCGTATCGCTGTTCCACGGGGCAACTCACGAGAAGTAATCGAAGTTGTACAACATATGGTATGTATAGGGGTGTTTTGCTTCGGTTTGGTACTAGTTGGCCGATTCGCCAAAAAGTTGGCACAATTGATGCTCTTTTGCTGATGTTCATGTCGGGACTATCTGTGATCTCGTGGCGTACTCGCCAGATGGATCCAGAATGCAGTGAATGAGGCAAAGGAGAATTCCGTGACCAGTACCCAACTACGAGACATCTGGCAACATGAGTCCGTGACATTGCCGTTGCATGAACATCTTATTGGAGATGACCCGCGTGTCCGAGAAGTGGATGATCTTATTACACGCCTCGCTCGGGTTGATCTCTGCGTACTGATTCGAGGCGAAACCGGTACCGGCAAGGATATTGTCGCCAAGATGCTTCACCGGCGTTCGCCACGCTATGGCAAATCATTTATTAAGGTAAACTGTCCCAGTATCCCTACGGATATTCTGGAGAGTGAGCTTTTTGGGTATGAGCGGGGGGCATTTACGGGGGCCGATACCTCGAAACCGGGGCGCTTTGAGATGGCCCACGAGGGCACCCTTTTTCTCGATGAAATCTGCGAAACCGATCCCCAGGTACAGGTGAAGCTGCTTCAGGTACTCGATGGAGAACCCATTCTGCGTATCGGTGGTACGGAGCCCGTTCATTCAAATACGCGGGTGATCGCTGCCACCAACCTGGAGCTGGACGAAGCCGTTGCCTCGGGGCGATTGCGTGAAGATATATCCTTTCGCCTCCGGGAAGTGGTGGTGGAAATTCCACCGTTGCGGGAGCGACGGGAAGATATCTCTTTACTAGCCGAGCATTTTAATTATAATATGTGTAAAATGATGAAGAAGGATTACGTGCCGCTGTCGGGCGACTTGCTCGATGCATTACGTAAACTGAATTATCCCGGCAACGTACGCGAATTGTCCGGGCGCATCAAGAAATACGTGACGACGGGGCAGGTTGATCTGCTTCTTTCGGAAGAGCGGGCGACTGGTGGGGTAGAATTTCCAGAGTACGATAGTAAATCGCTTACAATAGGTAGCACATCGTCGGGTCAGGAAGAACGGACCTTCATTCCATTGAAGGAAGCAGCGCGATTGGCTGCCGAGGCCGCAGAACGTGCCTTGATCGAAGAGACATTAAACTATACGCTGTGGAATCGTAGAAAGGCCGCGAAACTCTTGAGTACCAGTTATAGTTCCTTGCTTCGCCGAATCGAAGCCTATGGAATCGGTAAACTCGACTAGTATGCGGAAAAGGGTTGGAATGACTATGCGCCTTAAACTCACCGTCGGATTTTCTGTAGCAATTGGATTGGCCCTCTTGGGCGGATGTGCCCATGATGGCAATACGGCGGGAGTTTCGACCACCGTGGATGCCACCGCTGGCAGTTCTGCCGTCAAGGAAGTTGTGCGGATTCCTACCGAAGAAGCCCGACCTGCCGACGTGCCCGAAGGCCTTCTTGCGGCCGATGGCGAGCCCGAGGCCGATAGTCCTGAGGGGGTAGACGGCGATGTCATGGCGGTTACCGATACCTATCGTATCGGCCCGACGGACACCTTGGGATTTCGGTCTTTTGATGATGAAACGCTGAATACCAATTCGATTCAAGTGCGCCACGATGGCTACATCTCCTTGCCGTGGGTGCCCGACTTGAAGGTTGCGGGAATGACCCGGTCTGAAGCGACTGATGTGGTTCGCGAAGCCTATAAAGAGTTGTATTATGAAGCCGAGGTGAGCCTGCAGATAATTCAGGCTTCGAGCCGGACCTATACCGTTATGGGTGATGTTACCCGTCCCGCTGAATTCCCCTATCTGAAACCCATTACCCTGCTCGATGCCATTATATCGGCGGGAAGTCTGCGGGTGAATCAGCGCGGTGGCGACAGTTTTGTCGCGGGTCAGGGCCAGTTGGTAAAGGCCTTTATCGTGCGGGGTGAGGGGGAGGCGCGTGATGTCTCGGAATATGATCTCCGGGGCATGGAAAAGGGCGGAAGTCACGAAAGTCAGACTTTGGTGCGGCCCGGCGATATCGTTTTTATTCCCGAAGGCTTGAACCTGGTTTACCTCCTGGGTGAAGTGGGTCGCCCCGGCGTGCAGCCGCTCGCCGAAGGCATGACCTTACTCCAATTGCTTGCCACGGCCAACGGACTTCGGGAGAGTACCGCCCGCATGCGAGAAGTAGTCTTGATCCGGGAAGTGAGTGAGACGGAAACAGAAGTTCGTCTCATCGACGTGAAAGAGATGCTGAAAACAGGGCAAGATATGCCAATTCAACCAGGCGACATCATTTATGTGCCGCGAAAGCGTCTGGTTACCCTGGGCGAATTCATCAGTCGTTCCACCGGTCTGGTAACCCCGATAATGGGGGTAACCTCGCAGGCCTTGGGCCTCTATTCGCAGGTCTACGACGCCTTCTACACCAAAGAACGGATCGACTTGCTCTACAACTCAAACAATTCCAGCCAGTTGCAAACAAACCTGCAATTGCTTGATGCGTTGCGTTCTGTCGGGAGTGCCGCGCAGGCTCTTGGTGGGATTCAGTAAACTCGGAAGGTAAATCAATGTCCAGAGACTTTTCAACGGTTGTTGATGATTTCACCAGTGATCGGCCAAAAACCAGAGCGCCTGGTATTCATTTCGACATCAAGCGCTTTCTGAATCTTCGCCTCTTGTCGGTTGTGGTGATTGCTGCGGTACTTAGTTTGCCCCTTGCCATAGCGGGCTGGTTCGCCGCGCCGGACGTATTTACCGCCTCCGCCGTGCTGCACTTCAGTTCAGTAGACGTTAATTTTCTAGATCAGACAAATAATAATGCCACCGTGTCCTACGAGAAATTCGTGGGTACGGAGTTGGCGAAGTTGAAACACAATATCGTGCTCGACCGCGTCTTAGAGATGCCCGAAATACTCAAATTGCCCAGCATTGCGAATCAGGTCGACAAACTCGCCTACCTTATGGGCACGCTCAGTACCAGCAAATCCCGTGACAATGAGCTCGTTACCGTCTATTGCACCATGAAGTCTCGCGACGAAGCCCTTCTCGTGCTCCAGAAAGTGATGGAAGTCTATGAGACGCAGACGCTGACGCGCATTTCCAGTGCCGACACGTATCAAATAAGGATTTTAAATGAACAAAAGGAAGCGCGCGGTATTGAGCTGGATCAACAGCGTACACGTATAGAAGAGCTGGAAGGCGTCCTTGGTTCGATGGACGGAGGCAGCACGGAGAACAGCAAAGAGGCCGAGCAATATCGCGAAGAATTTCTTGCTGCCCAGGAGCGTGTTCGCAAGACAGAAAACGCGGTTTCTGACGTAGAAGAACTTCAGCAGAAGATCGACGCCATAAAAGCGCGCCATGCTGCAGACAAGAGTGCTCCCATCTACGAGTTTGATATAGAAACATCGGTTGTACAGGATCCCCGTGTAAGTAGTTCACAAGCTCAATTGAGTGCGATGGAAAGTCAGGTGGCCTTATTGGCCCAAAGCCACAAGCCCAGCCATCCGGCGCTACAAGCAGCGAATCGAGAGCTTGAATCGGTGGCGACCAATGTCATTAAAAAAGAGCAATTGGCCCGAACGGATGCCTTGAAAACCGTTGAAGGTCAGTATGTATTGCAGTTGGAAGCGGCCGAGCGTGCCCTGAGCGACGAGAAAGCGGGTCTGGAATCGGCCCAGAAACGATATGACGACTATGTGGAGAGTCAGGCGGCGAATCGGGAAACAGCGTCCAAGGAACGAGCTCGTATCCAACAGTTGAAAGAACTGTCAGACACCAACCGGAACTTCATCGCACAACTCGAAAGCCGGATTCGGCAAATTCAGCTGGACGAACGGGCGCCAGCCAAGGTGAGTATTGCGTCGCAACCGTACGCCTCCCCGATAAAAGACCGGAAAACCAAGTTTCTCCTGGCCATTCTGGGCGTTATGGTGGCCATTGGTCTGGGGGTGGCGTATGGTGTGGCCCGCGAATTGCTGGATCGTCAAATCCGCACACGTCAGGACATCGGGCGTATTTCCGACCTGCCCACGATTGCTGCCATCCCTCACCTCAGCGAAGATCGTTTCCTGCACGATGCGGACAGTGCACTGCTGATGGCGCAGCACCCCAACTCCACCATTGCGGATGAATTTCGACGCATTCTCGCGCGCATACTCTTTCCCGAAGATAACGCTGCGGAAATTGGCTCCCTCCTGGTAGTAAGTGCCAGCACCGAGGAGGGAAAGACAATGGTTGCGACCAATCTTGCCATCGCCCTGGAGCAGGCGAATCGGCGGGTCCTGCTCATTGACCTGAGCTCTCAAAAACCGGATATCGAGAGAAAATTCGGTATCGAGCCAGGTCCAGGTCTGTCAGAATTGCTCAAAGGGGAATATGAGCGGGAAGATCTTGTTCGCCGTACCGCGTTTGAGAACCTTGGCGTAGTTGGCCCCGGGCTGGACGCAGATGCACTGGCAGGTCGACTGGCTTCGCGGGAGATGATGGACTTCATGGAATGGGCCGACGAACATTTCGACCACATTGTAGTAGACACGCCGCCGCTCCTTTTTATGTCAGATGCAAAGTTGTTGGCCCCGGCCATGGATGGAGTCCTGTTTGTCGTAGGCGCTGGTGCGTCTTCCCTGGGTATGGTAAGTCGTTGTCTGAACGACTTGGAACAGTTGCGCGCCAACATTATCGGCATTGTGATTAACGGTATGCGCGGTATGCGCGGTGGCTATATGCGAAAAAATCAAAATCTCTTCTATGCCTATACTGAAAAGGCGCAAGAGGAAGTTGTGACCGGCAGTGTGCCAGATATTAATGTACTGGATGAAGATGTGCCAGATTCCGTAGAGTCGGAAGTGGTTTTATTGCCCTACGATGACGAGAAGTGACGTCGGGCCGTTCCTAATACCCCTATAACGAAGAGCGGCCAATCGAAAGCTTGTTTCCTTCTGTGATAGGGTGAATAGGGTGTAGAATAGTTAATGAAAAAGACTGGATAGCCTGAGGCGCATTATCAATGGAGAGTAGCGCGTGACCTCAGAATCAGTTGGATGTGAATGACACGTTGCAGGTATCAGTGAGCTGTTGGGCGGCAGAAGCTCTCCAGAAAGCGGTGTAGTTGGCGGAGTTGGTGGTTAATATTCGCTTAAAAATCCTGAAGGATACAGGGGAAGTTATGTCGAAAAAGTTGTGGTTAGTGTTGGCCGGCGTGAGTGTTTTGGTGGTCGTAGTCGTCGTAGGGATTGGTGTTGCCTATGTTGCGGTGCCCCGTTATCGGGCCCAACAGCACCTTTCAAACGCCGGGATTGCGGCCGAAGCCGGTCGGATTGGCGAAGCGAAACAGTACTACCGGGAATATCTGTATCTAAACCCGACCGATGACGACGTGCTGGAAGCCTATGCTGAGCTATGTGTAGCGCAGCTTTCGGATCGTCGGAGTAATCTGGTCGATGCCGGTCGCGCTTACCTCAAGCTCTATCAGCTGGACTCCACCAATACGGCCCGGCTGGAGCAGCTATTCAATTTCTATCGCCACCACCAATTCTGGGAAGATTTGGAGGCCGTTGTTTCACGAATCGAAACCCGTGGAGGTGCTAGTGCGGCCACCGATTATGAGAAAGCCGTTGCGATCCACGAACAAGGACGAACGGCGGATGCTGTGGTGGCTTTTGAAACGTATTTGGCGGATGCGACTCGAGAGAGACACGATATACCCCTGCGACTTGCCCGCATTCTACGAGAGCAGGAACGGGTTTCCCAGGCGGTAGAATTGTTGGATTCGGAACTGGCCAAGGCGCCCGACGATCTCGGTGCCAAATCAAATTATGCAAACTACCTGATGGACGATGGGGACTTGGAGAAAGCGGCAGCCATGCTACCCGCGTCCATTGATATCGCCAATGTCAGTCGTGATGTCAGTGCGACTGAAATCCGTTTGCGCAGCATGCAGGCCGATTATGAAGCGGTACTTGCACTGACAAAAGCAGCCATGGAGAAATTTCCGGACGAGCCGGAATTCATGATGAGTCACCTGATATCAATTGAGCGCGTTCAGGGAAGCGATGAGGCCCTCAGCTACGTAGAGTCCCTGGAGCCAGTCGTCCGCGTGGATGCACCCGGTATCCTGATGCTCGAAATTGAGCTCCAGCTGGCGGCGGGTCAGTGGGAACAGGCCGATGAAGCCCGGCAGCTTTATCTGAAAGCCTATCCGGCGCAGCTCGCGACAGACGAATATCTCAATGGGCGTATTGCATTTTCCCGCGAATCCTACGAAGATGCACGAAAGAATTTTACGCTGGCCGTAGAAATGAACCCGACACTGGACAGGGCAAGGTTTTTCCTCGCCCTCACCATGTTGCAACTCGACGACAAGGCCGGTGCCCAGGTTTCGCTGGAGCTTTACCTTCGTAACAACCCGGAGGATCGCCAGGCCCGACAGTTGTGGTCACGGTATTTCGATCGCAATCGCTCCGCGCTCGAATTGCGGACGGTGGGTAAACGCTACCTCAGTGAAGAAAACCCCTCGATAGATGATTTGCAATTTACCGCCCAGGACCTGCTGGCAAGTGGCGAAGCAGAGGACGAAGAACTCGCCAAACAGCTGGTGGAGAAGGCTCTCGAGCTGGATCCAAGATCGCCTCGCAACTATACCGCGTTGGCGGGCTTTTATCTGGAGGCCGGTCAGGTAGACGCCGCCGAGTCTATATTGGCGAAGGCTGAGGAGCATGGAATCGCGCGCTCCGAGTTTGCGCTGCTGGACGCGAGTATTGCCCTCGGCCAGAGCGACAAAGAAAAGGCCCTTGAGATAGCCAGAGCCGCGCTGGAGTCTGCTGACCTGACTGATGTGAAGGCGTGGGCGACGTTCTTTTCCCGTCGCGGCCACTTACGCACTGGGCAGCAACTTCTTGATGACTACAGTGCAAATACCTCCGGCGAAGCACTTTTTTCACTCATGTTATTTCGGGTGGAGCTTGCCCTTCAGTTTGACGAGGCGAAGACTTCGCTCGAATTGCTTCGTAAGGCCGAAGAAAGTGCGCCAGCAACGGACGGCGATCTGTCTGCACTGAATCGGCTGCGTATTTTGGTGGCCCAGCGACTTATTTTTAGTGGCAACGTGGACCTGGCCATGTCGGGCGACGAAATTTTGAATGCCGTCTCCGAATCTGATCCAGAAAACGGCGGGATTCATATACTGCGAGCCCGTGTCGCGCTTCGTGAGTCCCCCCCCAACCTGACAGAAGCAATCGCTCAGGTAGACAACATTGCCAAAGATTCGAGTCTGCAGAATGACGCGGCGCTCGTCCGCGCAGATGTTGCGATGCTCAATGGGGAGTATGATAAGGCGCAACGGTATGCGAAAGAAGTAATTGGCCGCTCACCAGACAACAAGTCCGCTTGGTACGTAGTCGGTGATGCCCAAAATAGAATGGGCAGTGTCGAAGAAGCCCGTACGTCCATGGAGCGGGTGTTGGAAATTGACCGAAGCGATTCCCGTGCCATGCGTTCCCTCGTAATGATCTATTCGGCCATGAAGCTCGACCGTAAGTCAGAAGCTATGATGTCAAAACTCGAGGATCTTGCCTCGATAAATACTGAGTTGAGCAGCGAAATCAGTCAACTGCGTACACTCTTGGACTTACAGGCGGGTAACGTGGATGAAGCAGAAGCAGGGTTGCGTGAACGCATTGCTCAGGATCCAACCGACTATACGTCGGTGGATACGCTCGTAAAGTCGCTCGTGCGCAATCAACGAAGTGATGAGGCACTCGTCCTTCTTCGTGACTATCTTGAAAAAGAATCTCCCGACCTTCCCGAGCCTTGGGTGCTCTTGGGGCAAATACTCCTTGATCAGGGCGACCGCAGCAAATTGAGCGAGGCTTCCACGTCCTTCACTCAGGCTCTTGTCCTCGTGCCCGGATTTACACCGGCCCAGTTGGGAAATATCGACGTTCAAATCCGATTGGGTAATGACGGTGTGGCCATCGCCATGTGCGATCGATACCTTAACGGTCGATTGACCGACGGTGAGCCACTGAATGAACGAGACGCACAGGTGTTCTACAAACGGTCCGTGATGCGTTCTTCCAATGAGTCGGGCTATGCCGCAGCGATGACGGATGTGAACTCGGCCATCGAGATTGTGGAGCTACCCCAATTCTTAAGCTTGCGTGCTAAAATTCGAATGGGCCTGGGCGATTCAGATGGCGCAATAGAAGATGTAAAACGCATCGCAGAATTGGTTGGCAAACTTTCTCTGTCCGACGAAATGACGATGGCGGAAGCCTACCTGAAAAATGGAGACCTTGAAAATGCCAGGCATTATGCGCAGTCATTGAACGGGAAAAAAGATGGCCTGCCCGATGGCTTGATTGGTCAGATAGATGACTTGAACGCCCGTATTTCCACCGAATTGGGGGAAAAGGAATGAGTTCCACCTCACTGGAATCAACTGCGGCGGTAGGCCCGATGACGTTGGCTAACCACTGGTCTGAGCGAAAGTATCGGTTGTTGTGCCTGTTGGGCGCCGTTGTCGTGCTAATCCTGGTCCTGTTTCATACTTCATTCAGGGAATTGGTACAGACTTGGCAACATGAAGATTCCTTATACTCCCATGCGATGCTAATTCCACCCATTAGTTTATTTTTCGTGTGGATGAACCGTAAGTCGCTCTTGTCCATGCCGGTGGCGCCTTCTTTATTCGGCTACCCGGTACTATTTGCTGGTTGTGCATTCCTGTTGTTGGGGGATTTTCTTGGCTTCATGACCTTTGTGCACCTTGCACTGTTGCCCGTTCTGACCGGGCTTTGTTTGCTGTTTCTCGGGCGTGAAATAACAAAGACCGCTTGGTTTTCACTAGCATTTCTCTTTTTTATGATGCCCATGCCCTACGCCCTCACATCGGGTATTTCCTTTAAGAGTAAAATGTTGGCAACGGAATCTGCAGTTGCCATGGGGAAAATGCTCACCCTGCACATTGTGCAAGATGGTTCCTTTGTCTATTTGGGTGCCGATGGTGATCGTCTTCTGGTTGGTGATGTCTGCGGGGGCATGCGCTCTCTTGTCGCCCTATTGGCCTTCGGCGCGCTCATGGCCTATATTTCCAAGACCCGTCTCTGGGCAAGATTCCTGATATTGTTGATCTCGCCAGCCATTGCAATACTTGCGAATGTATCGCGAATCTTTTTTTTGTGCGTCGTCGGCTATGTATGGGGCAGCGAAGCGGCAACTGGATTGATTCACGATGTCTCCGGCATTGGGATTTTTGCGGTGGCCTTTGTGCTTCTGTTTTCAGTAGAAGCGGCGTTACGCCGTTTTGCACCTCAGAAATCGGAGCGCTAATCTGATGAAGCACTACGTAATTGGATTGTTAATCCTGGTCTGTACGGCGGGTGTGCATACCGATATCCTTCGTGGTCAGGCCCGGGCGAGTTCTGCAGTCGATCACAATCCCGATCTGAACTTACCGGAGCGAATAAATTCGTATAGAAAGTTAGGCGATGATATCGATCCGGGCGACGAAGTACGTCGTGTGCTAGAGACGTCATCGATCCTGATGCGAAATTATATATCCCCTAGTGGCGTGCCCATTCTAGTAACTCTGGTATACGCGGGAGTATCACGTCGGAGCCTTCATTTTCCTGAAGTGTGCCTGGTGGGCCAAGGCTGGGAAATTGAGAAAGCCTATACAGCACCCGTGGGGATGGAATTCAGGGCAAAACGGATCGTGATTTTCAGAGGCTCCCAGAAGCAAGCGGTAACTTACTGGTTCAAGACAGGGGATTCTTTTACGGGTAGCCCGTTCATAAATGCATTGTATTGGGGCAAGGAACAACTTAAATCCGGCAGTACGTCGTCTACCATGATAAAACTCAGTATGCCCTTTTCCTCCAAAGGTGGCTTTGGGGAAGAGCAGGCATTTGCGGCTCTCGATGATCTGGCGTTGCGAATGGCGCCGATTTTACGCGAGAAAATCAAGTAAGATGGGAAAGGATATTATGACTACGACCAATCTAATCGTCGGTATGCGCCGAGGATTCCTATTTTTGTTGTGCGGCAGCGTCGTGTTTATTGCGGGTTGTAGCGACCGCCGTAGCGAGCAGATGCGTGCCGAAGGCGACACACGCCGGGACCTGAATCAATTCGAGCTCGCCCGCGTGGCCTACGAGCAGTCCATCGAAGCCAATCCGGAGAACCCCCGTGCAAAATTGGGTCTGGCGCTTTGCGATGTGGCCAGTAACCAAACTGATGAAGCATTGTCGCTGTTTGATGAGGTTATTGCCCTCGACCCAACTATTGAAGAGGCCTACGTTGAGGCGGCGCAATCCCTGTTGAAGGCCAAGCGCCTGGAAGAAGCCCTCGCTATGAGTGAGCGTTATGCCGGCCAGTTTTCCGAAAAAGGCGGGATTATGAAGGGCGTAATTCTTTCAAAAATGGGCCGCGCCGATGATGCGATCAGCACCCTGAAAAGCCTTTTGGAAACCCACGCGAATTCAGAAGAAATTCGGCTCAGTTTGGGTGCTGCCTATCTGGAGGGGGGGCAGATCGATGCGGCGGAAAAGCTCTTCCACGAATTGACCGAAGGTTCCACCAATGTCGCCAGCGCCGCCCGAATGGGGCTCATAGATATTTATCGGGCTCAGGGAAAGCTGGAAGAGCTCGTAGCGGAATTTG
>CAXBPH010000053.1:0-32074 GCA_963977445.1 uncultured bacterium
GTCCGGGCGAGGCCATCACCGAAGAGATGTTCCCAGACCCGATTGGCTGCGACGCGGGCTGTGAGGGGATTTTCGGGGGCCACAATCCATCGGGCGAGATCCAGGCGATCGGGCGTTTTGTCACGGGGAGGTAACGGAGGGAAGACAGCGGGGGTGTGTGCGGTCACGACGTCCCCGGGTTGCAGGAAATCACCCCGGTTGTGAATGCGGGTTAGGGGTGGATCGGGATTCTTTGCGAGGGCCATCGTGATGGAGTCGATCGGTTTTGGAGGCCCATCTTCCAGCGCCTTCACTTCGTCATAAAGTTTTTTGTAGGTTTCGTCGTTTTGCCCAAAGGCGTGTAGCAGTGCGTCCTCTTGTTCCGGCGTGCGCGCTGTGGCTTCTGTGACGAGGGCTTCGGTCACGGCATCGGAATAGAGGATATTGGCCGGTTCGTTGCCTGTTAACGACAGGCGAAAGCGGCCGATATTGTGAAACAAGCCATACCGTTGCTCCATCGTGATGGTCAACAGGGTGCCCTGACCGTAGCCCACGGGTTCTTCCAGGGTAAAGGCAGCGGTATAGTCCCCACTCGTTTTCGAGCCCGGTCCAATAGCCCAGCCGGAGCTCAGGTCGCCATCAAAGGCCCCTTCAATGGGGTAGCCATCCTGGGCATAGGTGGCCGTGGCCGAAGCGATTTTCAGCGGCGTCGTGTCGTGGGGCGCGTTGGCAGGAGAGGCGACTATCGAAATCTCACCGAGGACGAAATTCGCATTGGGTGAGCGTCCGGGGCCATTTTTCGGCAGGGATTCGTGGGTCAGGGCCTCCAGACGGATGCCCTTGATGGCCGCCGCGTTTGACCGAAGTACCACGGTATAGGTATCGGCGGGTGGCATATCTCCTACCAGCAGGAGCGAATGGTCCTCCAGGGCTTGGAAAGATGCGCCACCCCGGGAGGCGAAAGAGCGTGGTGCCGCGATGGTCCACCCTTCTTCCGGTTTGGTGAGGCCCGCTTCCCATGCCGGGAGCCCGGCCAGGAGGGTGGGCTTGTAGGCCGCCAATTCCGCTTCCTTCGCGGCGAGGGCGGCCTCATGTTGTTCCACCGCCGCAGCATAGGTCGCTTCTTCACCGGGAAGGGGCGAGGGCACATCAGTTTCGATGGCGTTATTGAAGAAGGCATACATGCCGAAGTATTCACGCTGGGTAATGGGGTCATATTTGTGGGTGTGGCACTGGGCGCAGGCCATGGTGAGGCCCATGAACACCGCCCCCGTCGTATTGGTCCGGTCCACGGCCTGTTTTACCCGGTCTTCCTCCGGGTCGATGCCCCCTTCCCGATTGGTGAGGGTGTTTCGGTTAAAGCCCGTCGCGGTTTTCTGGGCCAGTGTGGCATCGGGGAGGAGGTCACCTGCCAGTTGTTCGATGACAAACTGGTCGTAGGGCAGGTCGTTATTCAGGGCGTCGATGACCCAATCCCGATAGCGATAGGCGTAGGGGCGGGGGTTGTCCTTCTCATAGCCATCACTGTCCGCATAGCGGGCCAGGTCCAGCCAATGCCGTCCCCAACGCTCTCCAAAATGGGGTGATGCGAGGAGGCGATCGACCAGGTTTTCATAGGCCTGGGGCGATTCGTCGGCTAGGAAGGCGTCGATCTCGGCCGTTTCCGGGGGAAGTCCCAGCAAATCAAGGTAGAGCCGACGGAGCAGGGTCGGCTTGTCTGCCGGGGAGCTCGGATCCAGGCCCGCGCCTTTTAGTCGATTGGCCACAAAGGCGTCAATCGGGCTGCTCCCCCAGGATTCGGTGGACATGGGGGGCACTTCGGGGCGGGACACGGGCTGAAAGGCCCAGTGGTCTGATTTTACCTGGGCCTCGTCGCCCAAGTTTTCGGGGAGAACGGCACCTTCGGTCAGCCATTGCTGAAGGACCGCTACGGATTCGGCGGACAAGGGTGCGCCTTTGGGCGGCATGATACGCTCGGTGTTGGATTCGGTAACCCGTTGAAACAGGACACTTTCTTCCGGCTTGCCACCCAGGATGATCTTGCCATTGTCACTGCCGCGGACAAGACCTGCCGCGGAATCCAGACGAAGTCCGCCTTTTTGCTCCATCGGGCCATGACACTTAATACAGTTGGCCGCCAGAATGGGGGCCACATCCTGCTCAAACGAAGTGGCCTGGGCCCACGCAGTGCTCCACAGGAGGGCGGCTACCGCAGTGGCAGTGATGGACGAAGAACGGTATGGCGCGATAGGGTTCATAATATCTGACTCTCTGGCTTGCATCGATCCGGTCAGCGTCACACTAACACAGTTTTATGCGATGTGCCAGTGTGTCAATGATCCGTGGTCGGTCTACGAGCCAGAATTCAACAAATAGCCCAATCTGTAGTTGCGCATAATTCTCAGCTACCGTCCTGAATGGAAGTGGATTGCGGCGCGCGCCATGGGGTATCCTTCAATGAAAGCGTGGCCATCGTGATGGTCTGAGAGTTCGGGGTGCTTGACGATGTGGAAATCTGCGGCTTCCCATATATACGAGGGTAAGAGTTTCACCTCTGCATGCGTAGTGATTCACACATATTAATCGTCGACGATAACATTCAGATACAGTCGTTGCTTCAGGAGCTATTGTCTGTTTCCGGTCATTCCACGGAGGCGGCATCGTCCTGCGAAGAGGCCCGCGCCCTCCTCGACCAGCATACTTTTTCGAGTGCCCTCATCGACTTGGGTCTTCCGGACGGTAATGGCCTTGACTTGTTGCCTGCCATTAAAGAGAATCACCCCTTTCTGGTGCCCATTATCCTTACGGGGGATGGTCGCGCCGATACCATCATTGAGACCATGCGGGCGGGTGCCTTCGACTTTCTGATTAAGCCCTTTGTGACGGCAACGCTCCAGGCGGCCATCAATCGTGCCCTCGACTACCACCGCGTGCTCCGTGAGCGGGACGAATTGATTCATCTCCTTTCCGAAGAACGGGAACAGCTGAAGGTACGGGTGGAAGAAGCCACGGCCGCCATTCGCCAAAAAGCCGAACATGTCGAATTGGTAAGCGCCCGCCTTCATTCTCTGGTTCGCCTGACCCAGGTGGCCTCCGGGCAATATACGGATGAAATGGTTTTCCGCAGTATCGTGGACGAACTCGAGAAATATTTTCCCCTGGATTGCGTTGTGTTGCAGTCTGCTGCGGGCACGGAGTTTCTCTGCGCCCAGCAGGACGAACATGGCGAAATCGGGGTGATCATGGTGGAAGGCGCGATCCACAACCCCGACAACGGGGTGGATTCAGAAAAGCGTCTCCGCGAGATGGTCACCAAGCATGCGTCCATGCGGAACCAGGATTCGGCAGCCTACTTGTATCCCCAGAGCTATTGGGGCAAGAAAGCCTGCACCGTCGCCTTTTTTCTGGACAACGACTTTGAAGTCGACGCCGATTGCGATCAGTTTCTGAGCATGTGCGCCCACTTTCTTGGATTTGAATGGCAGGATGCCCGGCTTTCTCTGCATGCCACGCAGCAGGCGAGCCTCGGGAATATTGCGGTCGAAATTTCAAAGGGCCTGATTCAGGGCCTGACCGCCATCCGGACCACGGCCGATTATGTGAGTGAAACGGAAGTGACGCCCGAAGCGTTGGAAGGGCTGAACCACATTCGGGGCAGTGTCGATAGTCTGCACAGCCAGATTAAGGATTTCCGACAGCTTTCGCTGCCGCAGAAGGATTCGGTGCAGACGGTTCGCCTGACGGACTATCTCAATCAGGCGGTTGAAATTTTGAGCCGGGCACTCCAGAATAAGAGTATTACCATTGAGCGACACTTTGAGGAGGATAGTCCTTGCGTGTTGCTGAACGGTGCGAGCCTTGCCCGTACCTTCCTGGACTTGATTTCCGCCACGGTGAGGACGGTTGACGTGGGTGGCACCATCACCCTGCGTCTGTCGGAGGCCGAGTCGAATCATGTTTTTGTGGAAATCAGCCACGAATCCGGGCAAACAGAACTTTTTGGTATCGAGATAAATGGGGCCCATGTGAACAGTTCTCTGCTGGTAGAAAGCCACCCACAATTTATACTGTCCCAACGGACCGTGCAGCGATGTGGTGGACGTTTGATGCTGAAATGCGATCATGAAACCCATCGCGCTTTTCACATCATCTTGCCAAGAGATCCTCTGGCGGCGCAAAGTAAGACTGAGAAACGCCCATGAGTATCGGCGAGAAAATGAGTTTAAAAGACATTGACGTGTCGAAAGCGGATGGTCGCCTTCGGCTTTTGGTGGTGGATACGGATCCCAGCGTCTGCTGGTCGCTGGAAAAAGGGTTGGGCCTGTCTGGCTACTCGGTCCAGTCGGTGAACAATGCCAACCAGGCCGTCGCCCAGATTCGCGACGGCAACTATGCGGGCGTGCTTCTGGAGATCATGCCGGAAGCCGGGCTTACGGTTGAGGTGCTGTCGACCTTGCTCGACGGTGAGAACCCACCCAACGTCGTCTGCGTGTCTATTGATGCGCCACCCAACGTGGTTATCGATTGCATGCGACGGGGGGCCACCGACTTTCTGGTAAAGCCCTTCAGTCTGGCGGAGGTCCGTTCATCTATCGCTAAGGCGGTGAATGGTGCGCAGGACAAGCGTACCAATTCGCTTGATGCGATTGAATTGTCCCCCGAGTCGGCGTCTTCTCTGTTGGTGGGTGTGAGCCCGCCCATGCAGGAACTGCGGACGATTGTGAAGCAGGTTTCCCAGACCGACCTTAATTGTCTGATTCGGGGCCAGAGCGGCTCGGGTAAAGATGTAATTGCCCGGGAGATCCATCGGCTTTCCCGTCGTTGTGATAAGCCCCTGGTGAAGGTAAACTGCAGCGCCCTGCCAGAGCACTTGCTGGAAAGCGAGTTATTTGGCTATGAGAAGGGTGCCTTTACGGGTGCAAGCACGTCTAAACCCGGCCGTTTCAGTCTGGCCAATGAGGGCGTTATTTTTCTCGATGAAATTGGCGAAATGCACCCCAATCTCCAGGCAAAACTACTTCAGGTGATCGAGCACAAAGAGTTTACCAAGCTCGGCGGCCGAAAATCGGTAAAAGTGGACGTGCAGATTATCGCCGCCACCAATGCGGACATCGAGGCCATGACCAAAGATGGTCGGTTTCGGCAGGATCTCTATTTCCGCCTGAATGAAGTCTGCATCTGGGCACCACCGTTGAATGAGCGAAAAGAAGACATTCCCTTGCTGATAAAGCACTTCGCGAAGAAATACAGTAGTTTCGCGGGTGATCGCCCCTTCAATATTACGGGGGAAGAGCTTACGAAACTTACCGAACAAAATTGGAGCGGTAATGTTCGTGAGCTGGAGAGTACGATTAAACGCTGGCTGGTCCTGGGCAAGGCCGACGCGCCGATTCCGCCCAAACCACGTTCGGCCACTGCAGCACCGGCTGCCGCGCCGCGTTCATCGGCGCCTCGCCGGGACGTGACGCCCGCAGAAATTCGGGACGCGCTGGAGCAAAACCAATGGAACCGCCGGAAAGCCGCCGAAGCGCTGAACATCAGCTATCAGGCCCTCCGTCGTCGTATCGAGAAATATAAGCTCGATCAGCCCAGCTAATCGCGGCAGGGTTGGTATCCTCAGGCCGGATGGCCCAGGGCTACCAGAATTTCCCGCACGGCACCTTCCAGCCCTATAAACACGGCCCGGGCGATAATGTCGTGTCCTATGTTCACTTCATGTAAACCGGGCAGGGCTACGATGGGTGCAAGATTGGCTACGGTAAGTCCGTGGCCCGCATGGAAGGTCATGGGCGTTTCGGCCAGACAGTCGGCCGATTTCTGGAGCCGCAGTAGCTCAATCTCCACGTCATCCCCCTGGGCATTGGCATAGGCCCCGGTGTGCAATTCAACACAGTCGGCTCCCGTTTCCAGGCTGGCTTGAATCTGCGCGATTTCCGGGTCGATGAACATGCTTACCCGAATACCGTTTGCATGCATTCCGGTAACGACCTCGGTCAGCCACGGTATCTGGCCGGCCACGTCGAGGCCACCTTCGGTGGTAATTTCTTCACGATTTTCGGGGACAAGGCATACCGTTGCAGGGCGGATTTCGTGGGCAATGGCGATCATCTCGTCCACCGCCGCCATTTCGAAGTTCATGCGGACCTTGAGAGATTTGGCCAGGCCGTAGATGTCGCGATCCTGAATGTGCCGTCGATCCTGGCGCAGATGCACGGTAATCTGATGGGCACCCGCCTTTTCACAGAGGGCTGCGGCATCCAGGACACTGGGTACGGCACCTTTTCGGGCTTCGCGCAATGTCGCCACGTGATCGATGTTTACACCGAGCTCAATCATGGGTATTTCCTTCGTAACCTTCGACGCTGATGGATTGGTTAAACCTTCGGCAGGGACGGGCATGGTGCCGTCGTCCGACACCCTTCACCGGGCCATGCGCACTACGATGGGTGGAGTATGCTAGAGCTTGGCTACCTGATCGGCCAGTTGACGGCATAGATCCTGGGCGGCACGGGCATCCTGATGTTGGACCATGACCCGCACAATGGGTTCGGTCCCCGACGGTCGGATGACGACCCGTCCCTTGCCCTCGATTTGGTCACGAATGACATCCACCAGGGCATCGAGTGATTCTTGTGCCGGTTTGGGCTTGTTGCCCAAGGGCACTTTCTGGTGGCTTTCCGGCATTTCCTGGTAGGCTTGGGCAAGGGTCGCGAGGGGTTGCTCTTTGCGGACGATAATCGCCAGGATCTGCAGGGCAGCAATGATGGCGTCGCCCGTGGTGTTGTGATCCAGGATGATCATATGTCCCGAAGATTCACCACCGATGGTCAGCCCCTGATCACGCATGGCTTCAACGACGTAGCGGTCACCGACCTGGGTATGGACAACCGAGCCGCCCCAGGGCTCCAGTGCCCGTGCCAGGCCACCGTTGGCCATGATAGTGGTGACGATGGTCTTGTGGGGCAGTTCACCCCGCTCCAGGCTGTCGATGCCGAGGACCGCAAGCAGGGCGTTTCCGTCCAGGAGACGTCCGTTGCCATCGGCCATGACGAGACGGTCGCCGTCGCCGTCGAAGGCGATTCCGAGGTCGGCCCGTTCACGGATGACCATCGCCCGCATTTCTTCGGGGTGTACCGAGCCAACACCTTTATTAATGTTCATCCCGTCGGGGTCGTTGCCGAGGGCGATAACGGTGGCCCCCAATTCTTTGAGTGTATTGGGGCCCGCTTTGTAGGTGGCCCCGTGGGAGCAATCGACCACAATTCGGAGGCCATCGAGGCGCATGCCTTTGGGGAAAGACGCCTTTACAAACTCGATATATCGCCCAACGGCGTCGTCGATACGGCGTGCAATGCCGATGTCGGAGCCCGTCGGCGGGGTTCTATCTACGTCGCCAGAATTAATCAGGCGTTCGATTTCATCTTCCAGTTCGTCGGCGATTTTGTAACCGTCCCGTCCGAAGAGCTTGATACCGTTGTCTTCATAATCGTTGTGGGAAGCCGAAATCATGATGGCCCCATCGCAGCGGAGGCTCCGCATGATATAAGAGACACCGGGCGTGGGTAGTGGGCCGGTGAGGAGCACGTTAATACCCACGGAACACAGCCCTGCCGTGAGGGCATTTTCGAGCATGTAGCAGGAACGGCGGGTATCTTTTCCAATGAGTATCGTGTGGCGGCCACTGCCATTTCGAAACAGGCGGCCTGCCGCCCGACCCACCTGGAGGGCCATCTCGGCCGTCATCGGGTGGACATTGGCTTTACCCCGGATTCCGTCCGTTCCGAATAAGCGCTCTCCCATGCTTCTCTCCTTTCATGCTTTCGCAAGACGCCGTGGCCCCTTAGTTGGCAGGACCTGGCCCATAATAAGTATTTTTCAGTTGCCCGAAAAGATCCGTCGACAGCACGGGACGGAATCAGGCGTCAAACCCATGTTCAATGGCTTCAATCATGCGCACGATGCGACTCATGGCACGGACATCGTGCACACGGACGCACTGGGCACCCTTCATCACGGACCAAGCGACCGTGGCCGCCGTTCCTTCCGTGCGATCACCGACATCGGTATTCAAGACGGTGCCAATGGTCGATTTATTCGATGTGCCAATCAGCACGGGTAATCCAAATTGTCGAAAGGTGCTCAGTTCACGCAACAGCACCAGATTATGCGTCACGGTCTTACCAAAACCAAAACCGGGGTCGAGCCAGAGCTGTTCCCGGGCAATCCCAGCGCGTTCGGCGGCCCCAATCCGTTCCTCAAAAAAGCGGAGTATCTCTGAAACCACCTCTTCATAATGGGGGGCCTGTTGCATGGACCGTGGCGTGCCCTGCATATGCATCAGTACACAGGGGCAACCGGATGCTCCAATAACCTCGGCCATGGCCGGGTCGTGTCGGAGCGCACTGATGTCATTAATCAGGGTTGCACCGTATTCCAGGGCCTGTCGTGCCGTTGCCGCATGGTAGGTGTCGACAGAAACGGGTACGGGACAGTCGTGCAGCCGCTCCAGAAGGGGGGCGAGACGCTGCCATTCGGCATCCGGATCCAGCGGTGCCGCGCCCGGTCGTGAGGACTCGGCACCCAAATCCAGAATGTGGGCACCCTCATCGACCAATGTCATGGCGTGGCGGTAGGCGGCCTCGGGTGTAGGGAGACGACCCCCATCGAAGAAGGAGTCCGGGGTGACATTCACCACCCCCATCACGAGCACGCGCCCCCGTTTTAAGACGGGGGCGGCGTACCAGGGTAAAAAACGCTTCGATGGGTCAATCATCATGCCGTGCGCAGCTCCCACTACGGGTGCGTCGCAATGCCACCCTAAACCGTATCCGGCACGATACCGCCAGACGATACCTGGTCGGAACCACCGTCTTCATCAATATTTTCGTCAATGCTCTTCCGGCTGGATGCGTCATCACCGGGAGCGATTACCGTTCCTTCGTCCGGGGTCGTCGCGGGCTCGGGATCGGCGGGAATCAGGTCGGGACCACCCACGCGGCGGATAATTTCATTTACTTCCGCCGCATCCAGGGTCTCGCGCTCAAAGAGTTCGTCGCCGAGGGTCTTCAATATGTCGAAATGAGTTTCCAGTAAGTTTTTTGCGTCGCGGTAGGCTTCTTCCAGCAGACGGTGGACTTCGCGGTCAACGGCCGCGGCAGTTTCGTCACTGTGGTCGCGGGTCTTGCCGAAATCCCGGCCGATGAACACTTCGTCGCCGCCACCAAAGGAGATAGGGCCCAATTCGCTCATGCCCCACTCACAGACCATGCTGTGGGCGCGGGCGGTGGCCACCTTGAGGTCGTTGGAGGCACCGCTGTTGAATTCGCCATAGATGAGTTCTTCGGCGGCACGGCCACCCATGGTAACCCGCATATTGGCGAGACACCATTTCCGGGAGGCACAAAACTTGTCTTCAACGGGTAGATAGCTCGTTACGCCCAGGGCCGGTCCACGGGGGATGACGGTAACCTTGTGCATGGGGTCGGCATGGGGCAGGAGCTGACACAGGAGGGCGTGGCCGGCTTCGTGGTAGGCCGTGGCGAGTTTCTGTTCCTGACTCATGATCAGGCTGACTCTCGCGGGACCCATCATGACGCGATCTTTGGCATCTTCGAAGTCGATCATCTGGACCACTTCCTGATCACGGCGGGCCGCGAGGAGGGCCGCTTCATTGACCATGTTGGCCAGATCGGCACCGGAAAATCCGGGGGTGCCCCGTGCCAGAACCTTGGTATCCAGTTCGGGCCCGTAGGGTACCTTCTGATTCTTGATGTGGATATCGAGAATTTGCTGACGGCCTTTAATATCGGGATTGGCGACAACCACCTGGCGGTCAAAGCGGCCGGGGCGGAGGAGGGCGCGATCCAGTACGTCGGGGCGGTTGGTCGCGGCGATAAGGATGACGCCGTCGTTGGTGTTGAAACCGTCCATCTCGACGAGAAGCTGATTCAGGGTCTGTTCCCGTTCATCATGGCCACCACCGAGTCCGGCGCCACGCTGCCGTCCCACGGCGTCAATTTCATCAATAAAGATGATGCAGGGGGCGTGTTTGTGGCCCTGTTGAAACAGATCCCGGACGCGACTGGCACCCACACCGACGAACATCTCGACAAAGTCGGAGCCACTGATGCTGAAGAAGGGCACACTGGCTTCGCCGGCCACGGCACGGGCGAGGAGGGTTTTACCCGATCCGGGAGGGCCCACGAGGAGGACGCCCCGGGGGATCTTACCGCCAAGGCGGGTGAATTTCTTGGGCTCTTTGAGGAACTCGATGATTTCGTGGAGCTCTTCTTTGGCTTCATCGACGCCGGCCACATCATCGAAGGTGGCGGTCTTGTCACCCTGGTTGACCATGCGGGCCCGGCTTTTTCCGAAGGACATGGCCTTGTTGTTGCCGCCCTGCATCTGGCGAATCATGAAGAACCAGAAGGCACCGATGATGAGGATCAGGATGAAAATCTGAAACAACATCTGCCCGATAAAGGGATTGTGCTCGGTATAGATGACACCAACGCTGTTTGCGTCGAGTTTGGTTTCCCAGGTTTTGTCAAATTCGGGAACGGTGAAGTTCAGCTCTCGCTGTTTGGCTTCTCCTACGGGTTCCTTGAATTTGGCATAGACCTGAACCGAATTGTCGCCGGTCGTTACCTTGACCGGATCATCGATGTTGTTGAGGTCCATTTGTTCCAGAAAACCGCGCTGGCCCGTTACGGTTGGCTTGGTATTCATCTGGGAGAACTGGGTCAATACAAGGACGACGATAATCGCCATGACAACCCAAAGGGATACTTGTTTGAATACACCATTCATGAGTAAGCAATGTACCTTATCTTAGTCGCCGCAATCGCTTTACGCGTGCGGGACAATGCATCGGTGCAGACAGCTGGGCGTCACCTGCAAACGCAATGGTCTGGCGCGCTCGCGGCCTGTAGCTGCCCCTGATATGACCCCATACTCGAAGCCGATTGTGATCATACCATAGGCGTCACGAGCATACAATTTCACGGGGAGGCTCTAAAATGCGTGTTTTGCGTAGGGACCATGCCACGGGGTATGATCGCCCAACTCGGGGGTCTGTGAAATTCCCCGTTGTTTCCTGCCTGATCCACGCGAATGTACCATGACCAAAACACGCTCTAATAACTCGTCTACTACTACGTCACCGGCCCGACCCGTATTACGGATCGTTTTCGTGACCTTATTTCTTGACCTCATCGGTTTTTCCATCATTTTTCCGCTTTTCCCGGCTATGTTGGAATACTACAGTGTCCACGAATCTTCGGGGGGGCTGTTTGCCGCGTTTTATGGGGCGTTGATCCATGTAACGCAGGCCATGGGTATTGAAGAGAATCACTGGGGCATCATCGTGCTCTTCGGGGGCGTCCTGGGCTCGCTCTATTCGCTCCTTCAGTTTCTGGGCACGCCACTCTTCGGCGCCATATCGGACCGCGTCGGGCGTAAGCCGGTTTTGATCTTTTCGCTCTGCGGCATTCTCATATCGTATTTCATGTGGTTTTTTGCCGGGAATTTCGCACTTCTCGTAGTGGCGCGGCTGCTCGGCGGCATCATGAGTTCCAATATCAGCACGGCGACCGCCATTGTGGCCGATGTGACCCCAACCAATGAACGATCCAAAGGAATGGCCATAGTGGGCATTGCCTTCGGCCTCGGTTTTATCTTGGGGCCGGCCTTGGGCGGTATAACGTCCCTCGTGGATCTCACTACTCTTTATCCCGGTTTGGCGGCTTTTGGTGTCAACCCCTTTTCCATGCCGGCCGCCGTCGCCATCGTGCTGACCCTGTTTAATCTGGCCTATGTGTATTTTAAATTGCCGGAAACGCGGACCTTCGACGGGGGAAACCAGACCCAGCGCACGATGAACCCCTTTTCCCTGCTGCGCACGGTGGACTATCCTGGCGTGACCCGGACCAATATGACCTATTTCCTGTTTCTCCTGGCCTTTTCCGGCATGGAATTCTCCCTGACCTTTCTTGCCCATGAGCGGCTGGAATACGGTCCCGGGCAGAACGCGCTCATGTTTCTTTTCGTGGGATTCATCCTGGCGGGTATACAGGGGGGCTATGTGCGGAGGAAGTCTGAGACCATTGGGCCCCGTCGCATGACCTTGCAGGGACTGATCATGGTCGTTCCCGCCCTCATGCTGGTCGGACTGGCGGGGTATTTTCGCAGCTCCATCGTACTTTACATGGGGCTATTCCTCCTGGCGGCAGGCTCCGCCCAGGCGACGCCCTGTCTGACCGCCCTCGTGAGTATGTATACGCCTGCGGAAGAGCAGGGTCGTGTCCTCGGTATATTCCGGTCTCTCGGTGCCCTGGCCCGTGCCCTGGGCCCCTTGGTTGCCGCTGCCCTTTACTGGTGGATCGGACCGACGATTACCTATCTGCTGGGAGGGCTCTTCATCCTGGTCCCCCTGACCATGGCCCTGCGTTTGCCGGCGACTGAAGCCCCCGAGACCGTCGAAGCGTGACGTTTACCGCGAAGTGAAGGCGATTTCCATGAGGCGGCCTCACGGGCAAGTCTTGCCGGCTTGACCGTGCCACCCAGACGAATCTTATCCTTCGTGGGTAGGTTGCGTCGAATCCATTGCCCCCGAATTTCTCAAGCCGTTTCCTTGTCGTGCGCATATTGATGGCAGAGCACAAATTATTAAAAAAACCCGCCGACCATGTCGGCGGGTTTTTGATTGCGCTGTTGAGGTCTATATGTCGCCGAGGGCGGAATAGGTTGGGGGTTTCTTGCCTTTGGCCGTGCGCAATTCGTCGATATTGTCGACTACTTTCTTCACGGCGGCGACAACATCATCCATGTCCTTCTTGCTGTTCATCAGCAGCGTATGGTGTACGGTCAGACCGGATTTGCCATGGGCGTCCGTACAAACAGGGAGCTTATGGCGTTTGGGGGACAGGGCCTTCCAGTATTCCTTGTTCAATTTGTGGCGCACTTTGGTCTGGGGCTTGTAGAGACCGCAGTTATTGAGGGGTTCATAGGGGGCCATGAAGCCGTTGCCCAGGCTCAGCTCGGCATTCAGCGCGGCACAGAGCTGGGTGTTGGATACCTTCAATTCCTTCGGATCAATGCGGAAGCTGAAATTGAAATAGCTCTGTTGGGTGACCTGGGGACGGCGCCGCATGGGCAGCACACCGGGGATTTCGGCGAGCAGACTATTCAGATAGATGGCGTTTTCGTCGCGCAATTTAACCTGGTCGTCCAGGCGACGGAGACCACCGAGCAAGAGGGCGGCCTGCAATTCGGTGACCCGATAGTTACCCGACTGGAGGGCCGTTGAGATGTCGACCGGTTTCTTCAGGCCGAAGACCACGGGGCTTGCCTCATAGGGACGGCCGCAATTGCGGAGACTGTAGAGCTTGTAGAACATCTCCTTGGTCTTGCACATATTAAACCCGCCCTCACCGGAAGACATGATCTTGGACTCCTGAAAGCTGAAGGAGGCGGCGTCACCGAAGGAGCCTACGCCTTTCCCTTTCCAGAAGGTACCGTGCTGGTGGGCGCAATCTTCGATGAGGTGGATGTTGTGTCTCTTGCAGAGGCTCACGAGTTTGGTGATATCGGTTACGCAGCCATAGAGATGGACCACAATAACGGCGCGGGTTTTCTTTGTGATGAGGGATTCGACATGGTCGAGATCGAGGTTCCAGGTGTCGGGCTCCACGTCGGCGAGCACGGGAATGGCGTTTACGTCGGCACACGCGGCGGCGGTAGCCTGCCAGGTCATACCGGGGACAATCACCTCGTCGTAAGCGCCGATCTCCAGGGCTTCGAGGGCCAATTGGATGCCGACCGTGCCATTGGAGCAGCAGAGTCCATATTTACCTTTTTGATAGGCCGTAAACTTTTGCGCGAAATCCCATTCGTGGGGACCGTCATAGGACCAGCGGTTGCTCTTGGTTATTTCAGCAATGAGTTTCGCGTCGGCCCCGTCGCTTACGGGCCAGGTCGCCCAATCCTTGGCTTTGGACTTGGCGCGGATTGCCCGGCCACCGTTAATTGCGAGATTTGCCATGGTGTTTCTCTTCCCGGCGCATTGCGCGCCCTCGTTGTACTTCAATAAAAAATGAAAACGTTCTCGAAATCATACGTTGACTACAGGGAGTGCTTCAATGTTTCCCGTCGGTCTGGGGCGGTGCCCAGGGTGTAAAGGGACCCGCCACGGCCGCATGGAGGTCGGCCGCCAGGGCTTTTCGGTTGGTTCCTGCGATAGCTTCGGGTCCGAATTGAAGGGTGGCATCGAAGCCCGGATGTCGGAGCAGTCGGCGCACGTGGGCGAAGAAGGGCTCTGGTCGCCACCAGCCAATAATGCGTGATGCTGGAGGTGAGGTTGGCGGTGTTGTGTAGTTAATGGTCACGTAGTGAATGGCAACACCGTTGTCGATGGCGGGTTGGATCAAGGCCGATTTAAAGGGCTCAACCGCGAGGCCGCAGGAGATGCGGCTCTCGGCGAAGACCACCAAGCCGTCGCCTTGCGCCAGGGTGTGAGCGATCCTTTCGTTGACCCGCACGGCGTCCTCCCGCTTTTCTCTATCAATGAAAAGTACGTGAAGGGAGCGGGTGATCCAGCCGACGATGGGCCAGTGTTGCAGGTCGCCTCTCGCCACAAAGGTGGAGCCAAGCACGGATGACAGGAGAAAAATATCGAGGTAACTCAGGTGATTGGCAACAAGGTAGTAGGGCGGCTGGGGCAGGGGGCCCTTGATGGTGACACGCATGCCAATGATTCGCTGAAAGCCCCACCCCCAGACTTTGAGAATCCATCGACGCCGTCGCCGGTCACCTGCTTCCGAAAAGTGCGTGAGGGGCCAGAAGGCCAGTCGTATGCCCCAGGTGAGGGCGGTCCACAGGAGCAAGAGGGGAAAGCGTATGCTGCTCTGCAGGGTTTCCCGGAATGACGTCATAGATTTCCTGTCTCTACTAAATGATTGGGCGGGATCGGCGGTCGCGGATCCTGTGCCGTGGACGTCTATAATTGTATCTCATTCGTCGTTGCGTGGGCATCTCTGCTTGCCTCATGCCTTTCCGGCTCGCTATCATGGGGTTGACCACGACCCAAAGGAGTATTGTTGCATGTCCGCGTCCCACCCCTCGGTTACGCTTATTGATTGCCAGTACACGGCACCAGAAAAAGCGGCGGTGTATATGATTGTGGAGGGCGAGCGCGTCGCCTTCGTGGACAATAACACCAACCAGGCGATCCCGCTTTTTCTCGCGGCCTTAGAGGAAAAGGGGCTGACGCCTGCCCAGGTCGACTACTTGATCGTAACGCACATTCACCTTGATCACGCGGGTGGTACTGCGGCCCTCCTCAAGCTTTGCCCCAACGCGACGGTGTTGGCCCACCCCAAGGCGGCTCGCCATCTGATTGATCCCTCCCGCCTCGTGGCCGGTGCGAAGATGGTTTATGGTGACGAAGAGTTTGATACACTGTATGGTCGCATCGACGGGGTTCCCGAGGGGCGGATTCGGGTGATGCAGGATGAGGAATCCCTGACATGGGGAACCCGTACCTTTCGCTTTTTCTTTACTCGGGGCCATGCGAGTCACCATTTTTGCATTCATGATACGGGTAGCGATGGCGTTTTCGCCGGTGATGCCTTTGGTCTGGCGCGGATGTCAACCGCCCGGCCGGGAATTTCCTTCACCTTGTGCAGCTCATCGCCTCCCGAGTTTGAACCGGATGAAGCTCGCATCAGTGTGCAGAAAATTTTGGACACCGGGGCGTCTCGGGCCTTTATTACCCATTTTGGCCAATTTGATGACTTGGAAGTTCGCGCGCGACATCTGCTCCATTCCATTGACCAACTGGAGACCATTGGGCGTGCGGCGGCGGCGTCCCATTTCAATGGGGATACCCTGTTCGAATTCTGCAATGACGAAGTGCGTAAGGCCACCATCGCGCATTTGGCGTGGTGCGACGTTGAGAATCCGGAGGTCGACATGGCCTGGCTGGATGGCGATTTGTTTCTCAATGCTCTGGGGCTTCGATTCTACGCGGAGCGGCTGCGCTTCGAGGAATGAGTTTCGGGTGCCCGTTGTGTCGGGCAACTCACGACGCGTCGTGGCAGGAATGCCCAGGCCTTTTTGATGGTATTTGTGGGGTATTTTTTGGCATTCGGGTGGGGTAAAGTACATTGGATTCGGTGTGCATATTGAGTGCGCCTTGTGTCGGGCAAGAATGCCCAACCTCCTATTAATATGGCCCCCAACGCCGCTGCGTTGGGGGCCAATTTACTTTGGGGGTATGGGCTTGGATCAGGCCCAGGTAATCAGCGCGGTCTCGTGTTTCTGGGCGAGATCGGTGTGACAGGGAATGACCCGTACCATGTAGCCCTGCTGGCCCGTCCGGTCGCATCGAATGGCACCGCTGAAGTGATAAACACCATCGGTTGGATCGCCTTCGGCTATCATTTCTGCGACACTGCTTCCGACAATCTGGTCTTCGGTGTCGAGGGCACCAAAATAGACTTCGACGGTGACATCCTTTGGGGTCAGTGACCCGAGGAAGACGTCTGCCGTGACGGGAAGACGAGCACCGACGGGTAAGCTGTCTTCTGTGTTCGCGGTGACCGTGCGGACGTTAACTTTATGCCACTCACCCTGGATGGTTTGTTTCCAATCGGACAGGGCGATGGCCCGCTTGTGTTTGTCGGCCTTCAGCGCTTTTCTGCGCAGCGAGGAGGGGATGTAGCAGCGGTCCGTGTATTCCTGCACCATGCGATAGGTATTGAAAACGGGTCCGATGGTTCGAATCGCCGATTTCATGCGATGGATCCAGTTTCGGGGAAGGTCGTCGTTACCGCGATCATAGTAGGTGGGCACGATCTCTTTTTCGAAGAGCTCGTAGAGGGCCTCACTTTCAACCCGATCCTGTTCCTCCAGGTCGTCATAATGTTCGCCCCGGCCGATGCTCCAGCCATTCGGTCCAAGATGCTCGGCCTCACACCACCATCCGTCAGGGATGCTGATATTAAGGCCACCGTTGGCCGATGACTTCATACCGCTCGTGCCGCTGGCCTCCATGGGACGACGGGGGGTGTTCAGCCAGCAATCGACGCCCTGGACCATGTAGCGCGCCACGTTGATGTCGTAGTCTTCCAGAAATACGAAGTGGCGACGCACTTCGGGTTCCTGGGCGAAATGTTTCAGGGCACGGATGAGTTGCTTGCCTGCCGCATCCTGTGGGTGGGCTTTACCGGCGATAATAAACTGCACGGGAAAGGCCTGGCTTGTCAGAATGCGTGCGAGCCGTTCGGGATCACGCAGAATAAGGGTGGCCCGTTTGTAGGTGGCGAAGCGGCGGGCAAACCCGATGGTAAGGGCATCGGGGTTGAGCACTTCCCGGCAGATTTTGATTTCTGTATCGGGCGCGCCGCGTTTCTCATATTGCTGCACCAGACGGTGACGGGCAAAGTTGACCAGACGCTCGCGACGACGTTCGTGGGTACGCCATAATTCCGTGTCGGGCACCTCATCAATGCGTTGCCAGATGCTGTGATCGTCGGGGCTGTTGACCCAGCCGGGTCCGAGGTAGCGGTCATAAAGGTCGGAAAGATCGCGGGAAATGAAGCTCCGGGTGTGTACACCGTTGGTAATGGAGGTGATGGGCACCTCATCTTCCGGGATACCCTTCCAGGTGAGGGACCACATGTTTCTGGCCACTTCACCGTGGAGTTTGCTCACGCCATTGGCACCCGAGGAAAGGCGCAGTGCCAACACCGTCATGCAGAAGGGCTCGTGGGTATCGCTTGGGTTTTGTCGACCCAGCTGGAGAAAACGCTCGAAAGAGATACCGACGTCATTGCAGTAGCCCCGGAAATAACGCTCCACGAGGCTGGGTTCAAACATGTCGTTGCCTGCAGGCACCGGCGTGTGGGTGGTAAAAACACTACCGGCTTTGACCGTCTCTGCCGCCTGCTCGAAAGTCATGCCTTCTTCTTCCTTCAGTTCACGGATGCGCTGAAGGGTCATGAAGGCGGCGTGTCCTTCGTTCATATGGTAGGTGGTCGGGTGGATGCCGAGGGCATGCATGGCCAGCACACCGCCCATGCCAAGGAGAATTTCCTGACGGACCCGGGTCTCGTGATCGCCACCATACAACTGGGCTGTGATGGCACGGGCTGCGGGGCTGTTGGAATCATGGTCACAATCGAGCAGGTAAAGGGGGACCCGACCTACCTGACAGCGCCACACGTTGACCGTAACGGGACCCTCCGGGTAATTCACGCTAATCGTGAGGGGGTTGCCGGCTTTGTCCCGCTCCTGGGTGATGGGCATGTTGTAGAAGTCGTTGTGGGGGTAGGTTTCCTGCTGCCAACCGTCGGTACTCAGGTATTGGCTGAAGTATCCGCCCCGGTAGAGGAGACCAATGCCCACAAGGGGCAGCCCCAGATCACTGGAGGCTTTGAGGTGGTCACCCGCGAGGATGCCCAGGCCGCCGGAATAAATACGAAGGGATTCATGGAGACCGAATTCGGCGGACATATAGGCGACTTGAAAGCCTTCCGGCGCCTCGGTATTCTTGTCCTTCCAGTTGTTGGTGGTCAGGTATTCTTCCAGCTTTTCTGCGACCCGATCCTGATGGGCAAGAAAACTGTCATCCTGCGCGAGTTCTTCCAGACGTAACTGGCTGACTTGGCCCAATAGCTTGCACGGGTTCTGGTTGACCGTATTCCAGAGGTCCCGGTCGATGCGGTGAAAGAGGTCGATGGCGTCGTGGTTCCAACACCACCACAGATTGTGAGAAATATCGAGTAAGACTTCGAGGCGTTCAGGAAGTCGGGGGACAACGGTATATTTGGATACAGTGGCCATGGGGTCATATCCTTTCCAGATACAGCCTGCCCCGCTCGGGGTCAAGCTCCAGTACGCTTCTCGCGCAGCACGTTCCTTGTTATAGGGAGCCATTGCTTTGGCATGCTGCCCCGGAAAATCGTCTCTCAGCCGTCTTGGTGAAATGACCCGGTTTGCATGTAGCAACGTATGTGATAGCCGCAAGTTCCGCGTCCGGTTTGGGCGCGGAATGTCGTGGTTTGTAGTGACGCTCAACTGTCCGGGCGAACGTTCGTCCGGTGTCCACGTTTCGGCCCGCTTCCCCGATCGTCCGTGGGCGAATGTGCGGGCTAAGCATAGCATCTATGCGTTTTCCAGGCAACTTGGAGGACGCAGTCTGCCCACGGACCGAGCCATGGAGCGGCCGCTCTCAGACCCCGGGTTCGGGTGTTTTTACCGTTTCCTTGTCGTGGCGATAGTAGCAGCACGATACCAGTAGGGCGAGGAAGGATGCGTCGATAATTTCAACCACCAGGCGACCAGGGCTATGGGGTGGGAAGAGAAGTGCAAGGAGGCCCAGAGCAAGAAGAAAGACGCCTGCGAGCCACCCATAAACGGGCCACGGCGTCTGCACGGGCGTGCAAGTTGGTTGAGTGGGCAGGCGGTGAATCCACCCGAGGATAATAAGGAAGCCGATGAGGGTACTCCCGTGTTGCAGTAGTTTATACCGGGGCAAGCCCAGTGTCTCCGACTGGAGGAAGGGGACGTGGGAGACGACAAGACCGGTGCCATGGGTGAAGCTATCCCAGATGATATGGGTCAGCGCGCCCAGTATGACGGCAAGTATCAGCGCACCAACATGCCGTAAACCCTTGGGGTTTTGTTCCGTGGGTTGAATGGGCCACCGCCGTTGGACATAGGCGGGTAAGCAATCGGGGAGGGCTGGGGAGATGATGAACGTATAGAGACACCAGAGTGCGAGGCCGGCCGGGATACAAAAAAACACGATGCCCGGCAGGGAGTGGGCAAAATGTCCTGTCGGTTGGAGGCGAAGGAAATACTCCACGTCGGGGCTCATGCTTCCGATAACTAAGGCGGGAAAGGGCAGGCCACGACGGTTCCATCTATACCCCGCCACGACGGCGGCGGGGTGGGCAAAGGTCAATGGCATGAGATCTCCCCAAACTGTCGCGCCCGGAAATTATTTAAATAAGCGAAGAGTCATCTCAGATATTTTTCGACACAATCGATTGCCAGCTTACAGAACGGGAGCTTGGGAGCGCAGGCGGCTCACCTGCATTACGTCGAAGACGTAAGAAAAACGTGCCTTCGGCCCGCCTGCGCTCCCAATTGCCAAATGCTACTTTAAACGATAGTGGTCTGGCCACCGATACGCTTGCCTGTTGTAGGCGCTTGCGTATTCGGACTACGCTAACGAACTGGATTTGATCGAGAGTTATCTTCGCGTATTTAGAAGAAATACCGGCCAAAAAATGAGCCAATCGCATGAAAAAACGAGCCCACCAGGCCGCGTCGGACCTCGATGCGTCCATTTCGTGCCGCGGAGCGGTATTCGAAGCCGTGCCGGGCCACACCGACCACGGGTGTAAAGGCGGTGCATTGCACGGGCTGGGGCATGACGTCTATGCCATCGGGCATGCCCTGGCGGGAAGGTACCTGGAAGACGGCTTCGGCCAGCCGCACCTGATTGCGAATGGACGCGGCACCACCGGTCAGGATTATGCCCCGCACGAGATGCTTGGAGAGTCCACGGGAATTGATGAACTGATGCACTTTTTGCAGGAGCTCACGGGAGCGCTCGAAGATAATCATTTCGAGTACTTCCCGGTCTACGATTTCGGGGGCACCGTGGACGGCGGTCTTCAATTTAATCTGTGCTGCACGGCCCGTGGGGCTATCAATTTCATCCTCATCGGTCTCATCGATTTCCCGCTGAATGAGCGCTTCGGAGACACCATATTCGAGGACGAGTTCATCGGCTTCTTCAAAGGAAACATGGAGGCCTGCGGCAACATCACGGGTAATGTGGAAGCCACCCCAATCGAAACACTGGGTGGTGAGGATTCGTCGATCGCGATACATGGCCAGGCTGGTGGTGCTTCGGCCCATATCGAGAATCGCGACGCCCAACTCCATGTCTTCCGGGGTGAGACAGCCGAGTCCTGCAGCGAGGGGGAGAAAGACCATGTCTTCCAGCTCGCGCCCCTGGGATTCGATACAGGAAACGATATTGTCTTCAATGACCGAAGGGATTTGGGCGAAATGGACCCGGGTCTTCAGGACACTGCCGCGAATGCCGACGGGGTCACTGACGCGGAGGTCATCGACATACCACTCTTGTGAGGTGATGGAGGAAATGACATGTTTGCCCGGAGCGAGGATGTCGCGGGAGGCCAGATCGAGGGCTTCTTCCAGATGGGCGAGCTCTACCACATCGCGGTCGAGCTTTACGTTGCCCTCGCGAATGAAGGATTCCACATTCGTGCCACTGAGGCCGCAAAACAGAGAAGATACCTTGACGCCGGCTTCTTTTTCGGCACCGTGAAGGGCTTGTTTGAGTGCGCGCTGGGCGGCACTCAGGTCCTGAATGAGCCCCTGGGATACGCAGCCTCGGCCCTGGGCGGTGCCGTGTCCGAGAATCTGGACCGTTCCGTCGTTGCCTTCGAGTGCGATAATGACACGGACTTCCCGGGAGCCGAAATCAACGGCCCCGACGATTTCACCTTTTCTGGCCACGATCAGGCATTTCCTTCCTGTTGTATACCTGCGGTTCGCACAAACCTGCGCACGCGCCTGATCAACCAGCGATTTTCCGTTGCACTATTCGGCATGGGCATCGTGCCCGTCGGTCTCATTGCCTTCGTGATCGTTGTGTTCTTCATTCGTGGTCTCGGCCGCTGCCGGTGCGGCTCCGCCGCCCACATGTCCGATTGTCTTTTCGATATCAAGAATCGAGCTGTTCCGCGATTCCAGTTCGCGCCGGGCGGCGTCGAGCGTAGTGGTGTGATCGCCGCCTTTTTCCTGCAATGCCTGTACCCGATCGCGGACGCTCTGGAGATTTTCCTGGGCGCCGCCTTCCTCTTCATTGAGGGTATCGAGCTCGGCCTGCATCCGACTTTCTTCGGTGAGGCTGTCGTCCAATATTTCCTGACAATCCAGGAGGCGTTCCCGTTCGGTTTCGCGGCGAACTTCCAACTCGGCGATTTGCCGGTCAAGATCAGAAACGGCGCCTTCCGCATTGGATACATTTTCGCGGAGTTGCTGAATATGTTCCCGCTTGCCGTCGAATTCCTGCTGACACTGGGTGCGCTGTTCTTCCAGTGCGCGGAGTCGCTCTTCGGCATCGGCTACGGCCTGTTCGGCGGCGGTAATTTCTTCCGTATTGCTCGAAATGGTCGATTCGATTTCGGCAAGATGCGCTTCCGCCTGCTGGGCTTCCAGGCGGGCCATATTCGCGGCAAGCTGGAGCGCGAATACCTTGGCGTCGCCCACATTGCCCAGGGCCATGGCCTGCTGGGCTGTTTTCCAGAGGGCTTCCGGGGTGCCGGGTTCTGGTTCGGGCTCGGCGACCGGTGCGGGTGCTTGTACGGGGTCGGGTATTGGCACTGGCTCGGGAGTGAGCTCGGGTTCTTCCTCCACTTCAGCAGAAAGATCCAGTTCCATGGGCTCGGGTGTTTCCGATTCATTGTCTTCGTTCGTCGACAACGAGTCGTCTTCTTCTACCGCAGGAGTTTCGCTATCTTGTTCCTGATCAAAGGAAGGCGGATCGAAAACGGTGGGCTCGTCGGCGGTAAAATCATTGGACAGAGACATTTCAGACGCGCTGTCATCGTCCGTTCCGTCGATGAGTTCGTCGAGGGAAGGCATCTCTGACGCGAGGGTGCCTGTTGGTGTTGATGGGGGTGTGCCAAAGGGGCTGTCGTCATCGGTGGTGAAGGCGAAGGGGTCGTTATCTTTTTCGGGCATGGGTGCATGGTGAAATGCTCCCCCATTGTCACCGGCGAACTGGTCTTCCGAGTTACCAATCAAGGCGTCGAATGCCGAACCGCTTTGGGGTTCGTTGTTGGGTTCCGGTGCAAAGGGATCGGGTGTATCGATGGTGCGATTTTCGGCGTCCCGCGCGGTCTCTTGCTGACCTTCCCGTTCAAGGGTTGCTTCGTCATCCACGAGGGTGAGCCCGAGGTTGGCCAATGCGTCGAGGGCGCGTTCGTAGCGTTCGCGCCATTTTTTCATGACGCCGGAGCGCACATTGTCGACGATGAGATCGCCGACCATGAGGCAGAGAATTTCGTAACTGTCCTTTAAGAAGGGAACACAGTCGGACGCCATGCCTGCATCTTCGTAGGTCTGCAGGATGCGGGCCGTGTCGGTGAGGGCTTCTTTGACGTCTGCCCAGGATTCGGTGAGGGCAATTTCGATGCCGATGATGAGTTGATTCATGCACTCATCACACCAGGCCTCCTGGGAGATTCCCTCTTCGGCCCGACCCACTTGGCGTTGGAACCGGCCCAGTGCGGTCAGTAGACGCTGGGTTGGGTCACCCGCAACCATGGGTTCGTCGGGGGTCTGGGGGGTCGTCATGGCGATTTCCTCATGATCTGTGGCTATAGGTTCCTGTGCCGAGGCCAGGGTAACGGGAGCTTCGACGAGCGTGGGCTCCCCAAAAAAACGGCGGCCAACTGCCGCAAGATTTCGGGTCTTCTTTCCAAAACGCACCGAGGGCACCTCCAAAGTTTTATTGTAACACAGCGATACCACGGAGGCAATACATGTTGTGGTTTGAAGGCGGCAACTGGAGAGTGGCATACTAAATAGCCTGATCTAACAAAATTGCCGCCCCATCGGGAAGTTCCGGGCTTTCGAAACCGGGACCGGGGAGCGCGTTATTTTGCCCGTGAGGTCATTGTTTTGCGACGGTGACCGGCGGGCCGCGCGCTGGACCCCTCGGGTTTGGTGCGGCGGGTGCGGTGGTACTGATGGTGATGAAAGCTCCTGAATACGGGGCTACGTGCAGCCGGAGGGATCACGGTGGCACGGGTTCTGAAGCGGACGCTGTGGAAAAGTTTGATTGGAATTTGACACGGGTGCCCGCTAACGGCTATGATACGCAACTCTTCAAAGATGGCAGGGACAAATATGTCTGATTGCGCCTGCCGATAATCGATGCAATATACCCGATCAGACGGGGCGTCTTAACTAAATCGCCCCTCCAACGAAAAGGAAATACGCGAGCGCTATGGGCAAGTATCTTGGACCCAAACACAAATTATGCCGCCGCCTCGGATCTTGTATCTGGGGAAGTGCGAAATGTCCTTCTAACAAACGTCCCTATGCTCCTGGACAGCACGGCCAAAATATGCGCCGTAAGATGTCGGTTTATGGTGTACAGCTGCTGGAAAAGCAAAAGATTCGTACGCACTACGGTCTGCTTGAGCGCCAGATGCGCAAGACATTCAAAGAAGCCCAGCGAATGGGTGGTGTTACCGGCACGAATCTTCTGATGTTGCTGGAATGCCGTCTTGACAGCATCTGCCACCGATTGGGCTATGCGCCTACCATCGGTGCAGCCCGCCAGCTGGTTAACCATGGTCACATCCTTGTTGACGGTAAGAAGGTAGACATTCCTTCCTTCCTCGTTAAGCCAGGCATGGTTATCGGAATTCGTGAGCGTAGCAAGAAGGTTCCCATGATCGCAGAAGGTGTGGAGCATCCTCCCATCGCGATTCCGGAATACCTGGACCGCCCCTCCAAGTCATTCGAAGGCCGCGTAACCGCGCTTCCGAATACGGAGACCCTGCCCTTTAAGCCCGAAACGGCCGGGGTTATCGGTTTCTACTCCCGCTAGTCGGAAGTCTTATAGCAGACAGCCAGTTTCATGCGGCGGGCCCCCTCACAGTGGCCCGCCGATTTTGTGTGTGCCCACCTGTGGGCGCGCGAAGGCAGACAGGCGCGAGGCGCAGAGACGGATTCATGAGCATAGATATCGTTGTAGGTGCAAACTGGGGCGACGAAGGCAAAGGCCGCATGGTGGATTTTCTGGCCCAGAAAGCGGACTACGTCGTTCGGTTTCAGGGTGGGAACAATGCGGGCCACACCGTCGTTAATGAATTTGGCACCTTCAAGCTACACCTTCTCCCGTCGGGCGTCTTTAATCCCAACGTGGTGAACATCCTCGGGCCGGGCATGGTCATCGATCTGCAGGGTCTTGCAGAAGAGCTTGCCGATCTCAAATCCCGGGGCATCGAGCCAACGATTCGCGTTTCCGACCGTGCCACCATCTGTTTTCCCTTTCACCGCCTTCAAGATGCGTGGGAAGAGGAACGTCTGGGCAGCAAGGCCTATGGCTCCACGCGACGTGGTATTGCACCCGCCTACGGAGACCGGACGGTGAAGAAGGGCATCCAGATTGGGGAATTGCTCTATCCGGAGCGCCTCAAGGAACGTCTGGCCCACATTATCGAATATAAAGAGTTGCAAGCGGGCCTCTATGGTAAGGAAGGCGAGATTACGCTGGAAGATACCCTGGCCTGGGTGGAGCAATATGGTGCGGCCGTTCGCGATATGATTTGCGATACCACGGTATTGCTCGGCGATGCGGCGAAGGCGGGTAAAAACATCCTTTTCGAAGCCCAGTTGGGTACCTTGCGTGATTTGAACTTCGGTATCTACCCCTACACGACATCGTCCTGTGCGCTCGCCGCCTATGCGCCCGTCGGTGGTGGTCTTTTTGGCCACAACCTGGACCGGGTGTTGAGTGTGGTCAAAGCGTTCTCCACGTGTGTTGGTGAAGGTCCCTTCGTTACCCGCATGGACGAAAGCGACGGCGATACCCTTCGTGAGACGGCCGAAGAATATGGCGCGTCTACGGGCCGTCCCCGGACCATAGGTCATTTTGACGCGGTGGCTACCCGCTACGGGGTGCGCATTCAGGGGTCGACGGAAGTAGCGTTGACCAAGCTGGACAGCATCACGGGGATTCCCAGCCTGAAAATCTGCAGCCAGTATTCGTTCAATGGCGAATTGATCGACAATTTCCCCATTAACGCGGTGCTGGACGAATCGAAGCCGGTATATATGGAAATGCCTGGTTGGGAAGAAGATATTACGGGTGTGCGCGACTTTTCCGAGCTGCCCCAAGCGGCCCAGAATTATGTCCTGGAAATCGAAAAACAGATCGCGTGCTATATTCGTTACGTATCGGTTGGTCCAGAGCGTGAGTCACTTATCGACCGAGGCCAGCGATAAGGCCACGGGGCGCGTGTTTCAGGTGATGCTGGCAACGGGCAATGGCGTACCTTGTTTCCCCACGGGGCAACGGGGTGCCCTGTATTTGGGCATGTTACGGGCCATTCAACCTGAACGGAACCCAACACCATGGCGGTAGCCATACCCACATTCAGCACGGTCGATAAAATTGCGCAGCAATTGCAGCGCAAGGATACGCCCCATGTTGAGATCGTGGGGCCCTGGGGTTCGGGCAAATCCCTCTTGCCGCTCCAGGTGGCGGCACAGCTGGGTGCGCCCCTCCTCTTTCTGACGGCGGGGCGGCTGGAAGCCGAAGGTATACACGATGACTTGTGTACCTTCTCGGACGAAGATCAGGCGGCCTTATTTCCCGCGTGGGAAGTCTTACCCACCGACACCATGAGCCCCGCAGACGATATCGTCGCGGAGCGAATGAATACCCTCAAGCGCCTCGCGGCGGCCCGGGATTCGGATACCCCCATGATGGCGGTTGCGCCGTTGCGGGCCCTGCTGCAGTATGTGGTCAACCCCAAGCGCCTGGCCGAAGACAGCATGGCCTTGTCGGTGGGGGAAGAACACGACCTCGACGAATTACTCACACGATTTGTTTCCATGGGCTATAGCCGTGAATCAATGGTGGAACATCGGGGCGACATCAGCGTGCGCGGGGGCATCGTCGACGTATTCCCCATTTCGAGTGAGTTGCCCTACCGTATTGAATTTTTCGGCGATGAGATTGAATCGATTCGCCGCTTCGAGCCCGAGACCCAGCGCAGTCTTTCCCAGGAAGACAGCCTCCAGATTTTGCCACGCTCGGAAAAAGCGTTGTTGGCGAGCAAAGACGTGGCCAAGCAATTCACGGCCCTCACCGATTATTTTCCAAAAAATACGATTATCGTGCTCGATGAACCCCTCCGGTTGAATGAAATGGCGGAGGAGCTCATGGAGCAGCTCGGGGCGAGCCAATATCACCTTCCCTGGGAAGAGGCCTGTGAGAAGCTGGCCCGATTCAAGCAAATCCACATTGCACAAATCGGCTATGAGCGTACCGATGAGACCCCGCGTTTTAAGGCACCCATGCAGTCCATTACGGGCTGGGCAGGCCACAGTGGTGACTTCTGGGAGCAGTTGAAGGAGTGGGATCTTCAAGGATTCACCGTACAACTGCTTTGCGTCAACACCGGTGAGCGCCGTCGCCTCTATGAACTGCTGGAGGAACAAGGGTATCGTCCCGGTGAAGATGCCTTTGACCTGCGGGTTTCCATAGGGCGACTTCAGGCGGGCTTCACCGCCAATGCCGAAAAGCTGGCCATCCTTAGTGAACGGGAGATGTTTGGTCGCCACTATATGCGGCGAAAACGTCGGCGCTTTGAAGCCGGACAAACCATCACCCAGTTCAGCGATCTGAAAATGGGCGATTATATCGTCCATGTCGACAATGGCATTGGTCGCTACGTGGGGCTCCGTCGTATCCAGGGTAAAATGGGCGACTACATGACGATCCAGTATGCGGGGAGTGACATCATGTATATCCCCGTGTCCCAGATCGACACGGTGCAAAAGTATTCGGGCGGTGATGGGTCCGTTCCCAAGGTAGATCGTCTCGGGGGAAAAACCTGGGCGAAGAAGAAGGCGAGCGTCAAAAAAGCCGTCAAAGATATGACGGAAGAGCTGGTCAGTCTTTACGCGGCACGGGAGGGACATCAGGGCCATGCCTTCTCTATCGACACGCCCTGGCAGCGCGAATTTGAAGATGCCTTTGAATATGATGAGACCCCCGACCAGGCCCGGGCCATCGACGAAATCAAACGGGATATGGAATCCGCCCGGCCGATGGACCGCTTGCTCTGTGGCGACGTGGGTTATGGTAAAACGGAAGTAGCGTTGCGTGCGGCCTTTAAGGCGGTGATGGACGGCAAGCAGGTGGCGATCCTCGCGCCGACCACGGTGCTTACCCAACAGCACTTTCAGACCTTTACGGAGCGCATGGCCGACTTTCCCGTGCGAATCGAGTTGTTGAACCGGTTTCGCACCGTGTCGCAGCAGAAAGATACCATCGATCGGGTGAAGGCGGGTGAAGTCGACATACTGATCGGTACCCATCGTATTGCGTCGAAGGACGTGAATTTCAGCGACCTCGGTCTCGTCGTCATTGACGAAGAGCAGCGTTTCGGCGTGGTGGTGAAAGAACGGCTTAAGCAGATCCGAACCCACGTGGATGTGCTCACCTTGTCGGCCACACCCATCCCCCGTACGTTGCACTTTTCCCTCATCGGCGTGCGTGACATGAGTCTTATCAATACGGCACCCAATGACCGGTTGCCGATCCACACCTGCATCGAGGCGTGGGACAGCCAGGTGGTGACCGAAGCCATTGAGCGGGAACTGGCGCGGGAAGGGCAGGTTTTCTTCCTCCACAACCGCGTACAGACTATCGAACGCACCGCGGCCCAGATAAACAAGCTGGTCCCCCGTGCGCGGGTAGGCATTGGCCACGGCCAGATGGCGAAGCACGAACTCGAAGACATCATGACGGAATTCATCAGCAAGAAGATTGATGTACTCGTCTGCACGACCATTATTGGCTCCGGTATCGATATTCCCAACGCCAATACCATCATCGTGGATCGGGCCGACACCTTCGGTCTGGGTGAGCTCTATCAGATTCGTGGTCGGGTCGGTCGCTATAAGCACCGCGCCTTTGCGTACCTCCTGATTCCTGGTGATAAGGCCCTGAGCGAGGAAGCCCAGCAGCGGCTTAAGGCCCTGGAAGACTTCTCGTCTCTGGGCTCAGGCTTTCGTATTGCCATGCGTGACCTGGAGATTCGGGGCTGCGGTAATATCCTGGGCGCAGAGCAGAGTGGCAACATTGCCGCCGTGGGTTATGAGACCTTTAAGGATCTCATTGCCGAAGCCGTGGCCGAACATCAGGGTCAGCCGATTCGCAAGCGGAGTCTGCCTCCCTTCGACATCCATATCGATACGTTTGTGCCCGACGCCTATATTCCCACGGCCCAGCAGAAGATGACCCTCTATCGTCGCATTGCCGGGGTGCAGTCGCCGGATGAAGTGGAAGAGCTTCGGGCAGAACTCAAAGATCGCTTTGGTGCACCACCCGCACCGGTTCGTCGTTTGCTGGATGTTATGACGGTCCGCGCGCTGGCCGGTGATGCCGGTGCAAAGGGCGTGGTGGCCACCCAGAAGAACGTGGAAATCCGTTTCGAAGCCAATCGTTTTCCCGACAAGCAGGCGCAGAACGCTTTGTATCAGGCTTTCGGTGATGTAATCGAATTTTCCTGGCGGGACGAGCCTACCATCAGTTGCGTTGTGGACCCTGACGGCGGCGATCCCTGCAAGACGGCCGCCCAGCTATTGTCCCAGCTCCTCGAGCTCTAAATAAGCGAAGATTCATCTCGGACATTTTCCAAGTCATTTGGTTTCCAGCTTCCAAGCTTAAAGCTTGGGAGCGCAGGCGGCTCGCCTGCATTACGTCGAAGACGTAAAAGCAACGTGCCTTCGGCCCGGGGCAGGCGGGCCGCCCACCTTAGGCGCGTCCAAGACCGGGGGGCAGGGCGTAGTACCGGTGCAACCGACTTGCAGCCCCTGCGCTGCGCCGCTACAATCATCCAATGAATCGCCTTTCCTTATATGGGGCACTACTCGCGTGCCTCAACATTATCGGCTGTGACGCAATCCAGCGGGATAACCCCAACCCGGAGATCACCACGCCGGTGGAAATGGCTGTCTTCGAGGGCGGCTATGGAATTCACTGGCACAAGAAGATCGCCGAGCAATACAACGCTGCCCATCAGGGGGAAGGCGTCGCCGTTGATCTCTGGGGCGACCCGCGGGTCATCGAAAAAGTGAAACCCCGCCTGCTTCGGGGCGATCCGCCTGATCTCATGCTCATGAACTTCCTGCCCATCTGGCGTTTGGTGGCTGCGGGTAAACTGGCTCCCCTGAATGACGCGCTGGATCGGCCCCTGCCCGGTCGCGATCGGCCCTGGCGGGAAGAGTTCATTCCGGGCACCCTGGACACCTACACAAGCGAGGGGCAGGTATATGCCATCCCCTCGGCCTTTGGGGCCTATGCCTGCTGGTATGATGCCCGCCTCTTCCGAGAACATGGCTGGGAGCCCCCCACGACCTGGGCGGAGTTTGAGGCCCTGTGTGAATCCATCAAGGCCGCAGGGATTGCGCCGTTGGCCTTTCAGGGGAAGTACCCCATCTATGCGTGGTGGACCTTCCAGACGATTGTGCAGCGGTGTGGCGGGTTGGCGGCTATCAACCGCATTAACGCGATGGAGCCCGGTGCCTTCAGTCACCCCGATGTGGTTCGCGCGGCGGGTCTGATGCAGAAATTGGGCGTCGAATATTTTCAGAAGGGTGCCCTGGCCATGACCCACACGGAGAGCCAGCTCCAGTTCATTAACAATCAGGCGGCCATGGTGTTTTGCGGCCTCTGGCTTTCGAACGAAATGAAGGCGAGTACGCCACCCACTTTTGAGATGCGTTGCTTCAACGTGCCTCCCGTGGAAGGGGGAAAAGGTAACCCGGCTCTTTTCAACGGCGCAGGTTGGGAATTTATCTACATGAGCAAGAACGCCCGTCACCCCGAGGCGACAGTCGATTTTCTTCGTTACATGATTTCACCCGAGCAGGCCCCCGACATGGGCCGGAGTATCGGGGTCATTACGGCGATGAAAGGGGCGACACCACGGGATGCGGTCACCCCCCCCTTGCAGTCGGCCCTCGACATGATAGAAAACGCGGAAGGCATATTCCGCATCCGATTGGAAGACCTCCTGCTCACGTGGCGGGTTCAGGTGATGGAGCCAAGCACGAGTCAGTTGCTTGCCGGGACTATCACGCCGGAGGAATATTGCCGTCGTCTCGATGAAGGCGTGGCCATCGCGGCGGCCGATCCCGATGCCATCATTCCGCCCCCAGTGGCCTATGACCCGGCTGCTTTCGGAGAGACGCCATGAGTTTACGTGGCAAAGAGGAGCGCCGTTTTATTCTGGTCTTTCTCGCGCCTGCCTTTTTGCTGTTTACGGTGTTGGTGTTTCTTCCGGCTGTGCGCGCCTTGCTCTATAGCCTGCAGAAGTGGGATGGTCTCAGCGCTCCCGAGTGGATCGGCTTCGGAAACTTCGTGCGCCTGCTGCGGGACGACAATATTTTTATGGTCGCTCTGGGGCACAATGTATTGCTCTTCAGTATTGCGGGGGGACTCACCATTGCCATGGCGTTGTTTTTTGCTTCCCTGTTGAGTCAGAAGATTGCCGGGGCCTCCCTCTTTCGCATTGTGTTTTTCTTTCCTAACGTCATCGCCATGGTGGCCGTGGCCCTGCTCTGGATTCTGCTCTATAGCACCACGGATTTCGGGGTCATCAACGCCCTGTTGGGCCGGGTGGAAGTGACGGCGGCGGCCGTGGGACTGCCGTGGCCCGATCTTGATTTACCTTTCCCCTTCCTTCAATCCAAGTATCTCATGGTATCGATTATTCCCATGATCGTGTGGAGCCTCACGGGCTTTTACATGGTGCTTTTTCTCGCGGCTATGGGGGGCATTCCCCAAAGCTATTATGAAGCCGCCCGCCTCGAAGGGGCCAGTCACTGGCAGCAGTTTCGCCATATTACCTTGCCCCTCATGAGGGAAATTCTCGTTGTGGCCGTGGTGTTTTTGATTATCAGCCTCATGAAATATTTTGACCCCATCTGGGTCATGGAAAACGAAGTGCCCAACCGGGAATCTCATGTGTTGGCGACCCTGCTCTATCAGAAAGTCTTTACGGAATATGACATGGGCTATGCGTCGGCGGTGGCTGTGTTGTTGTTTTTGATTGTCCTCGCGGCGTCGACCTTCAGCATGATGTGGTCACGCAAAGAACGGATCGAATATTGATGGCCGCGAAAGAACGCATAGTGCACAAAGAAACCCTCGGGTGCCACCTACACGGACACGAGGTACGCGTGGCCTTGTGGGTGCAAGACATGCCGAGGACGTTGACTTCAGGCTGGAGAAACA
>CAXBPH010000054.1:0-32047 GCA_963977445.1 uncultured bacterium
CGTCTTCTGCGAAAAGCCCCTGACCCACGAAGTCTATGAGGCACGCGTAGTCACTGAAGCCGCTCACAAGGCGGGCGTAGTCACCCAGATGGGCAACCAGATCCACTCCCACCCCTTCTATCGTGCTGCGGTGAAATTGGTAAAAGACGGCGCAATCGGAAAAGTGAAAGAATGGCATTCCTGGAGTGGGGCCATCTTCACGACACCCGACAAGAAGTTTCCGGCCGGTACCGATCCGATTCCCGAAAATGTCGATTGGAACCTCTGGTGTGGCACTGCCCCCTTGATTCCCTACAAAGACAAAGAATTTCATCCCTTCTGGTGGCGTCGTTATCGTGACTATGGTGGTGGTGCGGTTGGTGACTTCGGTTGTCACATCTTTGATCCGGTCTATTCCGCCCTGGGCGTGGTCGCGCCCACGTCGATTACCGCCCATGCGGAAAGTTACAGCGAAGAAGTACACCCGGGATGGACCATCGCCAACTACCTGTTTCCTGGCACCGAGATGACCGCCTACGACACGATTTGTGCCTCCTGGCGTGATGGTGGCCTTAAGCCGGACAAGAAATTGTCCCCCCATTTCGCAGATGACTATGAGTTCCCGCCGAGCGGCTCCATGCTGATTGGTGAAGAAGGTACCTTGGTTATTCCTCACGTTGGAAAACCCCAGTTGCATCCAGTGGCCGATTTCGAGAATTATCCCATTCCGGAATTCGAAGACCGGAGCCACTACCACGAGTTTGTCAACGTTTGCCTTGGCAACGGTGGCACCACGGGTTCCAACTTCGACTTCGCGGGCCCCATGGCCGAAGCCGTATTGCTCGCCAATATTGCTAACCGACTTCCTGGTCAGGCGTTGGAGTGGAATGCGAAGCGTTGCAAGTTCACGAACAACAAAGATGCCAATAAGCTGCTGATGCGTAAGTATCGCGACGGATTTGAAGTGCGCGGGCTTTAAGTTTTGCACCGCCCTTAAGGATATACGCCTGCGCTGTCGTTCGGATAGCGCAGGCCTTTTTATTAGAGGAGACGTTTCGATGATTATGATACGCAGTCTATTTATTCTTTGCCTCATGGCAAGTCTGTCCGCCGTTGGTGAAGCGACCAGCGCCGGGCAATTTGTTGACCTCTTCAATGGGAAGGATCTCACCGGCTGGGTGGATGTTAATACCAGCCCGGAAACGTGGCGCGTGGAAGATGGCCTCCTCATCTGTAAAGGGCTGCCCATCGGCGTCATGCGCAGTGAGAAGCAGTATGAAAACTTCGTGCTCCATGTAGAATGGCGTCATATGGAAGCGGGCGGTAATTCCGGCTGCTTCATCTGGAGTGAAGGCACCGTGCCCGAAGGAAGTCAGTTGCCCAAAGGAATGGAAGTTCAGATGCTGGAGCTGGAGTGGCCCAATATAAATCGGAAGGCCGACGGAACGCCTAACCCCATTGCCTATGTTCACGGCGAATTGTTTGGTGCCAATGGACTCAAGACCACACCCGACAATCCCCGGGGCGAGCGGAGCATGTCGGTGGAGAACCGGTGCCTCGGAAAAGGGGAATGGAACTACTACGACGTGGTGGCGGTCGATGGTGTGGTGAAGCTTTCCGTCAATGGTAAATTTGTCAATGGTGTGAGTCAGGCATCGATTAAAAAGGGGTACCTTTGTCTGGAATCGGAAGGGGCGGAAATTCACTTTCGCAAAATACAGATTATGGAATTGCCGCCCGGTGTAACCACCCCGGAGCAAACCGCACCATTGGTGATCGAGTAGGTCATCCTACCCCGCAACTCCGATATGAATCGCGCAGCGTGCTCCCTGTAGTAAGAGCGTTTTAAAAGAAGGGTATTCGATTGATGTTATCTCCTGTTTTGCTGCTTGCAGCACTCCTTGGTACTGCCCAGGTTTCGCCTCTGATGAATGCCATGCCAATCCAGGTCGCCGAATCGTGGAATGTGGATGTCGGTCCGGGAACGGTTGTGATAGATGGTGCCGAGCTTGCCCTGGTCGATCCGGTTCGATTGGTGGTCACAGCTCCCGAATCGGTTTCGGTAAACGGCGAGGAATACATCTTGCCCCTCTTCGACCCCAAGGCGGGGGGGTGGAGAAAGGGTTCGCGATTGAAACCCCTCATTGCTCAGGAGTGCTCTGCCACCGGGTTGTTGCAGCCCGAGACCGTGGTGGTGCGGCCCGCAGCCGGTGGTGACCCCTATGTACTCGGCACGGACTACGACATGGATGGCCTCTGGGCAACGGTCGGTCGACTGGAGGAGGGCGCGATTGGGGCCGATGAAACCGTCCTCATCGACTACACCTACGGCCCCGCACGACTCGATAGCATCGTCGTAAACGGACAGGGGCAGGTTCGCCTGATCAACGGGACGGCCGGCCAGGGTTTTGATTCGCCGCCAGCAGGACAATCTGACGAACACCGAATCGCCACCGTCTGGAACCCCGGTAATCTGGAGGGGCTCACCGATGAAAATTTGTTCGCCATCGAAATGACCGCCACCGAGCCGACACCTCCGGAGTATTCTGTGGCCGAGAAATTACTATCCAAGACTCTGGCCAAGCTTGAGGCGGGCGAACCCGTCTTGATTGTGGCTTGGGGCGACAGTGTGAGCGCGGGCGGCGGCGTAGGCAGCAACACCGATGCCTGGTATCAAAATGCGTTTCACACGCGCCTCCAGGCACGCTACCCCAAGTCCGAAATTACGCTCATAACCGCAGCGTGGCCCGGTCGCGGAAGTCGCAACTATATTGAGTCGCCCGCAGGCAGCGAGCACGATTTCCAGCGGGATGTCCTCGACCGGAAGCCCGATCTGGTGACCCTGGAGTGGGTGAACGACGCCTACCTCAAAGACGATGCCCTCATGGCGCATTACACGATGATTCTGGAGCGCCTCCAGGGTGCCGGTGCGGAAGCGCTACTGCTTACGCCCCACCTGGTGCGTCCCGATTGGATGGGCGTGTCTACCCTGAAATTTGACGCGGATCCCCGCCCCTATGTGCAGGGCTTACATCGCTTCGCCGAAGCGAAAAGCGTCGCCCTTGCCGATGGTGCACAGCGTTGGTGTAACTTGTGGCGTCAAGGCATACCCTATCCGACCTTGCTGGCCAATGCCATCAACCATCCCGATGTTCGGGGTCACGCCCTGTTGGCCGACGCGCTACTGGCCGTGTTTCCTGAATAATCACCGGTATAACTGGTTGCCAAACGCCTTTGGCCGCCTCCCTCAATAAATATAGCCCCAGCGTTGACCAACACACAGAAGGAAATTCAAATGTCCGATTCTGAGAAACAACATTCAGGCCATTTCCTTGGCTTGAGCATCATGATGTTTGTGATCTTCTTCACTTGGGGGGCCTGGTTTGCAGGGATCGGGCGATTCATGAGCGAGGCCGGGATGGCTACGTCGATTGGCTGGGCCTATTCGACAACCCCCATTGCTGCTATCGTTACGCCCTTCTTCATCGGCATTATTGCCGACCGTTTCCTCAACGCGGAAAAACTTCAGGGCATTCTGCTCATACTGTCCAGTCTGTTTATAGCGGCAGCACCGAGCTTCGCGAAGGCCGAGACGGCGAACATCTTTCTCTTATTGCTCTTCGTTCATACCCTGTGTTTCATGCCCACCCTGAGCCTTTCCAACACCATCGCCTTGAAACATCTGAAGGATTCAGAAAAGGACTTTCCACGGATTGCCCTCTTCCGTACTTTCGGCTGGATTGCGGCGGGCCTGTCGATCAGTTTCATTTTCCGCTTTGACACCTCCGCCAGCCAGTGCTATGTTGCAGCGGCGGCAGCGCTGGTGGCCGGTATCTATTCCTTCTTCCTGCCCGCCACCCCACCCGCAGGAAGCGACGAAAAAGTGTCTCTCGGCGATATGGTCGGGGCCGGAACCTTTCGCTATTTCCGCGTATTCTCCTTCGCGGTCTTTATGGTCATCTCCCTGCTGATTTGCGTGGCCTTCATGCCCTATTGGGCGAACCTGTCGACCTTCCTGGGCGTCGCAGGTATCGACAAGACCACCGCTTTTCAAACCTGGGGCCAGGTGGCGGAAATTCCCGTCCTGTTTATCGTGCTTCCCCTCTTCTTAAAGAAGTTCGGCATCAAATGGACCTTTGCCGTCGGTATCGTCTGTTGGATTGCCCGTTATTATGCGTTCTCGGCGTCTGCCGGACTGCTCGCCGATGGTGCCGCGAGTGCAAACATGGTTATGCCCCTGCTCCTCGTCGGGGTCTTGCTACACGGGTTCTCCTACGACTTCGTGTTTATCTCCGGCTTTCTCTATGTCGACAAACACGTAGACGAGAAGGTGCGCGCCCAGGCCCAGGGACTACTCACCGTGTTTACCCAAGGTATTGCCTTTCTTATCAGTTCGCAGCTCTTCGCGGGCTACTACTTCAGCAAGGTGGTCACAGATACCGGGAATTTCACTCAGTGGAAAGAATTCTGGCTCTTACCCATTGCCTACCTGATTGTGGTGCTGATTATTTTCGTAGCCCTCTTCAAAGACAAGAAGCCCGTTGAAGTCTGAATTGTACAATACGCGCCAGAAAGCGATGGAACGTTCTTTATCTTCGATACATTGGAGCACGAGGATGTAAGCTGAGCCAAACGGCGTCGTAACGCAACGTATATCGACTAACACGCCGGAGATGGGCCAATCTCCGGCGTGTTCGTTTATTTGATTAGCCACGTTGGAGGAGGTCGGTGGGCCAGCTCAGCGAGGTAAATGGGTGAGAGGAATAGCGAAGATGAGCTGAAAAAGTACGTTAGCTTGACTTTCTATACCGAATCATCTAGACTCTGCGCCATGCGTGTGATATCTACGATAGTTCTGATGATTTTTGTGGCGGCTTGGAGCCACACGATCGTTGAAGCTCATGATGCCAACGAAAGTTTCACGCTGCATGTACATGACGAGCATCACGACTACATTGCAGAAGCGCCTAAAGCGGGGGCTCCATTTGTTCCTGTATTGAGAGAAAAGAGTGATTCTGGCTCTGATCATCACGACCACGATGCGCATGGGCATTTCTCGACCACGAGCGTGCGGAATACAACTCCGGTTATAGTTGCACCACTTCCCCTCACAGGGATCTTTATCCTCTTCCAAAGTTGGATTGGCGCAAGCCCAGCGGGTTTGACCGTCAATCGCGAATCGACCGTACAGAGTTCGCTAAAGCCAACAGGATTACCCACGACCGTCCTCCGTCGTTGAGCCGTTAAACACGGTCCTTTCTTCAGGACACGTCTTCGGTTCACAAGCGTAAACACGCAACGTAATGGAATCGCAATCCTTGCATCCATTGCACCGACAATTACGGAGTGTCGTGCACTATGCCTCCCCATTTTCTGGCATTTCTATGCCCATTCATAATCATTCTTGCTGGCACCACGTCCGCTCAAAATGCCTCACCAGCACAGTCCCAGGAGCCTCCTGACCTATCGGCAAACGTGGCCCTGGCGGATTGTCTCAGCTTGGTGCTGGAACACAGCCCTGAACTCGCCGTCTATGCCTGGGAGCCTCGAATGGCCGAGGCACGAACACTGCAGGCGGGTCTCCGCCCGAATCCCGAACTAAGCTTGGATGTCGAGGATATCAGTTTCGGCGGACAGGGGGGCGAGTCTCGTTCTTCCTCGAGTGTAGCCTTGAATCCCACCACCGCACTGGGTTTTGGAATAGCGCGTGATCGAAATTCTGGAAACTCCGGCGGTTTAGATTCCGCGGAAATCACGTTAAGTCTATCCCAGCTCATCGAATTGGGGGGCAAACGCATGAAGCGCGTACGCCTTGCCCAAGGTGGTGAGCGCGTGGTGGATATGGACTATGAAGTACTTCGTGCGGAAGTGCTGACTTCCACCACCAGGGCCTTTTACGACGTGCTCCTTTTACAGCACCGACTCGAAATGGCCACCTCTTTCGTGAAATTTGCGGAGGAGGCCCACGGTATTACCCAGGCACGTGTTCAGGCGGGCAAGATTTCGCCCCTGGAAGAGACCCGAAGTGATGTGGAACTCCAACTCCTCCACCTCGAAACGGAACACACCGAACACGAATTAGAAGCGGCGCGCATCCGGCTGGTGGCCCACTGGGGATCGATCACGCCACATTTTGGGAAGGCGCTGGGCTCGTTAACCATACCGGCGAAGCCCGAGGACATGGACCGCTTTCTGGCAAAGATTGAAGCGTCACCCGATGTCCAGCGATGGACGGCCGAACGAGCACGACGGGAGTCGGCGCTCAGTTTGGAACGGGCACTCGGACGCCCTGACATCACAGTCACCGCAGGCCTTCGGACAACCGGGACGGGTGGTGGCGGTGGGACTTCCGGATACGGACTTTCCACCATCGACGGTGCCGGTTTGTCGCGGGGACATAGCAGCACCGATGATCGGGACTACAGTTTCCTCGTTGGCGTTTCGGTTCCGCTGCAGTTTTTTCATCGCAATCAAGGTCGAATACGTGAAGCTGAATACGCCGTAGAACGGTTATCCGATGAAGAGCGGGCGCTTCTGATTCGACTTAGGGCCGATGTGAGTGCGGAGTGGCAAACGCTGGCCGCCACCTACAACGAGGCAAGCACCCTCGATGAACAAATATTGCCCAAAGCCCAGCAGGCTTTTGAGGCGACGCAGGAAGGGTACCGGCAGGGAAAATTCGGACTTTTGGACGTATTACTCAGCCAGCGCGCTCTATTTGAAGTGAAGAAAGAACTACTGGAGACCTATGCACGACACTACCGTGCGAAGGTGGAATTGGAACGTTACACCGGGCATTCCGCATACGTCGATACCGACGTGGCCAGCCCAATCGAGGAAGCCACACCATGAGATTACTCAACATATTGCTCGGATTACTGCTGTTAATTACAGGCGGTGCAGCTTTTATCTACATTCTCAATATGGAAGCCGCTCCGGTCGAGACGGAGGAACACGGAGTGGCCGCTCCGGCCGCCGAGTATGAGCGCGGCCCACATAATGGTCGGCTCCTCAAAAGTGGCGACCTTGAACTCGAAGTCACCATATTCGAAAGTGGTATTCCACCCGAATTCCACATATTTCCCTTCAGCGGGGGAGAGCCCCTTCCGCCAGAGGATGTGGATCTGACGATTACGTTGCACCGGTTCGGCGGGCGTGATGATGTTATCACCTTCGTAGAGCAAGACGATTATCTGCTCGGCCAACAGGAAGTCGTGGAGCCCCACTCATTCGATGTGGTTGTCAAGGGAACATTCGCTGGACAAACGCACGATTGGAAATTTCCAAGTTACGAAGGCCGCACCTCAATGACCGAAGAGGCTGCGCTTCAGTCCGGCGTGGAATTTGCCGTGGCGGGTCCCGTGAAGGTCAACGACTCCGTCGAGTTGCCTGGTGAGATCGCGTTGGACGCGGACCGGCTGGTACACATAACGCCCCGCCTTTCCGGGGTCGTTCGCGAGGTCAAAAAATCCCTGGGCGATACGGTGACAGAGGGCGAATTGCTGGCAGTTATTGATAGCAAGGAATTGGCGGACATAAAGAGCGAGTATCTGGCAGCGATCGAACGCCGGGATCTCGCACAGTCGCGGTTTAACATTGAGAGCGGACTGCGTGAGAAAAAAATTTCTGCGGAGCAGGAGTTTCTACAGGCCCGCCAGGTCCTCGCGGAGGCTGGGATAAACGTGCGAAGTGCGCGGCAGAAGCTCCAGGCGCTGGGGATTACTGATGATGCCGTTGCCTCGGCCCAGAAGGAAGGCGATTCGTTCACCCGCTACGAACTCATTTCTCCCATCAACGGTACGGTTATCGAAAAACACCTGGCCGTCGGTGAAGCCGTTCAGGATACATCAGATTGCTTTGTGCTCGCGGACCTGAGCAACGTTTGGGTAAAGACCGTGGTCTATGCTGCGGATCTCAAGCACGTTCGTGCAGGACAGCAGGCTATCGTCCATTCCACTGACCTGGATATCACGGCAGAGGGGATCGTTGCCTACATCGGTGATTTGGTTGGGCAGGAATCGCGGACGGCCCATGCCATTATCGAAATCCCCAATCCGGACAAGGTGTGGCGGCCCGGCCTCTATGTCACCGTGGATATATCCGATGACACCGAGTTGGAACTTCCGATTGCGGTGCCAACCGACGCCATACAGGAATTTCGCGATTGGTCGGTGGTATTTATGCGGGACGGAGACTTGTATGAGATCTGCCCCGTGGAGATCGGCCGCACCTTCGGGGAGTGGGTCGAGATCACTTCGGGCCTCGACCCCGGTGTGAGCTACGTCAGCAAGAACAGCTACCTCATCAAGGCCGATATCGAAAAGTCCGGCGCAACCCACGATCACTAATTAGAAAGTGAAGTTTTTCAATAGCCCTTTCCAAGTTCAAATTTATGAGTATCGACACACTCTAAGGATAAAACCATGTTTGAAAAACTAGTGAGATTCTCACTGGAACAGCGATGGTTGGTCATCGGCATAACATTCGCCATGGCGGGTCTTGGCGTTTACAATGCCTTCTTGTTACCCATCGATGCCGTTCCAGATATTACGAACGTTCAGGTGCAAATCAATACGGAGGCGATCGGTTATTCGCCCTTCGAGGTAGAACAACGCGTCACGTTTCCGCTTGAAAACGTTATGGCAGGTCTGCCGAGCCTGGAAAGTACGCGCTCTTTGTCGCGCTATGGCCTCTCCCAGTTGACTATCGTATTTGAGGACGGAACAGACATCTATTTTGCGCGGCAACTGGTTGGTGAGAAGCTCCAGGAAGCCAAGGGGAATCTGCCGCCAGGTATTGAGCCCACGATGGGGCCTATCGCGACCGGCCTTGGCGAAATTTACATGTATACCGTAAAGGCCGAGGAAGGGGCGCTTACTCCCGATGGGAATCCATACACTCCAACGGACTTACGCACGATTCAAGATTGGGTAGTCAAGCCGCAGTTGCGCACCGTGAAGGGCGTAACCGACGTTAACACCATCGGTGGCTACGAGAAGCAATACCACGTGACACCCGATACCAAGAGCATGATTGAGTATGGCGTCACCTTTCAGGACCTGCTGACGGCGTTGGATAGAAACAATGGCACGGTCGGGGCGGGTTATATCGAGCGAGCCGGCGCGCAATGGCTCGTTCGTGCACCCGGTCAGGCCGCTTCCGCCGACGCGCTTTCCAATATTGTTGTTTCAGCCAACAACGGTGTTCCGATCCATCTCCACGACATTGCCGAAGTCGGTCTGGGAGAGGAATTACGTACCGGCGCGGCCACGGAAAATGGTAAGGAGGCGGTTCTTGGTACGGTATTCATGCTCATTGGGGAAAACAGTCGCACCGTTTCTCAAAGTGTTCACCAGAAGATTCAGGAGATCAATCGCACTTTGCCCGCTGGCGTTATTGCGGATACGGTCTATGATCGCACCATTTTGGTCAACAAGGCCATTAAAACCGTCTGGAGGAATCTCAGCGAAGGGGCGATGTTGGTTATCGTTATCTTGTTTCTTTTCCTGGGAAACTTTCGCGCCGCAGTCATTACCGCTTCGATTATTCCGCTGGCGATGCTCTTTACCATCACGGGCATGGTGACCAACGAGGTCAGCGCCAATCTCATGAGTCTGGGCGCGCTCGACTTCGGCATAATTGTTGATGGGGCGGTCGTGATCGTTGAAAACTGCATACGTCGCCTCGCGGAGGAGCAACACCGTCTTGGGCGGCGGTTGACCTTCGCAGAGCGGCTCGAAGTGGTTTTTGACGCTTCCAGCGAGACACGGCGCGCCATTCTCTACGGCCAGCTCATCATCATGGTTGTTTATCTTCCTCTTCTGACGCTGACCGGCGTCGAAGGGAAAATGTTTCGCCCGATGGCGTTCACAGTGCTTGCCGCCCTGAGCGGCGCCATGATCCTGTCCATAACCTTCGTGCCCGCCGCCGTGGCTATCCTCCTCCGCGGAAAGATTTCGGAAAAGGAGAACCTGCTCGTTCGTGGTGCGAAGGGATTATACCGTCCCATGTTGCGGGTCGCGTTGCAACTCAAAGCGCCCGTGCTGGCTGGGGCGATAGCCCTACTCTGTATTTGCGGGGCCTTGGCCAGCCGGATGGGCACCGAGTTCATTCCAAATCTCTACGAGGGAGACATCGCACTACACGCCCTGCGTATTCCAGGCACAAGTTTGAGCCAGGCAATTGAGATGCAAAACGTGTTGGAATCCGAGATAAAAAAGATGCCGGAGGTCGACAAAATCGTTGCCAAGATGGGCACCGCAGAAATTGCAACCGACCCCATGCCGCCCAGTGTCGCAGACAACTTCATCATGATGAAGCCCAGGGAGGAGTGGCCGGATCCCGGAAAGACGCGGGCGGAAATGGTTGAGGACCTCTCTGCGATCATTCAGGGCGTCCCAGGCAACAACTACGAGATTTTACAACCCATCCAGATGCGTTTTAATGAACTGATCGCCGGGGTAAGGACCGACGTGGCCGTCAAAATTTTTGGCGATGACATGGAAGTCCTGCTTTCGACCGCAAAAGCGGCCTCGAAAGTTTTGGAAACAGTGCCGGGTGCCGAAGACGTCAAGGTCGAACAAGTTACCGGCCTGCCCTTGCTTAGCATCACGCCAAACCGCGACGCCATATCCCGACTGGGCCTGAGTATCGCGGATGTTCAAGAAGTTATCCAAGTCGCCATTGGCGGAAAGGTGGTGGGGGACCTCTTCGAGGGAGACCGGCGCTTCGACATCATTGTACGGCTCCCCGAGCACCTTCGGAGCGACCTGGAGATGTTGAAACGGGTGCCCGTTCCACTTCCCTATCGCGAGAAGGTACTTATGGCGTCCAGTTCTATCGAGGTCTCTTCCGACAGTGGCCAGCAATACGTGAGCCTTGGGAGCGTCGCAGACTTTTCGGTTGCACCTGGCCCCAATCAGGTAAGCCGAGAGAGTGGAAAACGACGCGTGGTTGTAACCGCCAACGTGCGTGGACGGGATATCGGGTCCTTCGTCAGCGAGGCACAACGCGAAATTGGAGAACAGGTAGAGATTCCTGCGGGATATTGGGTGACATGGGGCGGAACCTTCGAGCAAATGATTTCAGCAACGCAACGACTACGGGTGGTGGTACCCCTTTCCCTGTTCCTGATTATGACGCTGCTTTTCATGATGTTTGGAAACGTGAAAGACTGTCTTCTCGTATCCACCGGTGTGCCAATGGCGCTTACCGGTGGGGTGATCGCACTGTGGCTGAGGGATATGCCGCTCTCGGTATCCGCCGGCGTGGGCTTCATTGCACTGTCCGGGGTCGCAGTCCTCGATGGAATCGTGATGATTTCCTTTATCAAGAAACTCGCGGCGGAAGGCACGTCCCTCCATGAGGCAATCATGGAAGGGGCCGTTACCCGTCTTCGCCCCGTGCTAATGACTTCCTTGGTAGCGTCTGTAGGCTTTCTACCGATGGCCCTGGCGACAGGAACCGGGGCTGAAGTGCAGCGCCCCTTGGCTACTGTCGTAATCGGAGGGATTATATCTTCCACCATACTGACGTTGTTCGTTCTTCCGGTGCTCTACGAGTTGTTTAACGCATCGAAAAGCCCAACGACTCAGGAACTTGTGAGTGAGTAGCCAAATGCCAGATTCTCAACGGCTGCGATTGCCACTATCGTGTCGGTAGCGAAATCACCATCGTAAACGAAACGCTCCCGCCGCGAAAGTTCCTTTGGAACGATTGCGGTGGGAGCGATTTTTGTCTGCCCAGGTAGAGGAGGCGACTAATCTTCGAAAAGGCAGGGGTCCATAGTCAGGGTGAGTCCGTCGGCATCCATCAGTCGTGTGGCCAGTCCAGCGCACTTGGGCAATTCGTAGCGATAGAAATACTGGCAGGTGTTGCGTTTGCCAAGGTAGAAATTCCTTTCCCCTTCATCAGTGCAGTCACGCAGCGCACTTTCGGCGACCGACGCCTGCGCAAGCCACTGCCAGGCAAGGGTGATGATACCCACATACTCCAGATAGAGGGTCGCGTCTGCGAGGAATAGGTCCGTCTTCCCATCGGCGGCGATGCCAACAAGTTGCTTCGTGAGCGACTGCAGCTCGCCGAGGACCGCCGTGAGCTGTGCGCATTCTTTGTTCAGCGCCGCATGCGGCGCTGCGTCGGCGATGCTCTTTTCCACGGTCTGGACGAAGCGTGCGAAGGCCGCGCCCTGCTGCATGGTCACCTTCCGTCCCAGGAGATCCATGCCCTGGATGCCCGTCGTGCCTTCGTGGATAGGGTGAATGCGGGCGTCCCGGTAATATTGTTCCAAGGGAAATTCGTCGCAATAGCCATAGCCGCCGAGGCACTGGAGTCCCGTGCTTACCGAAAGGATGCCCATTTCCGAGGGGTAGGTCTTGGCAATGGGGGTGAGGAAATCCAGCAACAGGGCATGGTCGGCCCGTTCCTCCTCGGGGCCCGCGTGAATCTGGTCAATCAGTTTTGAGCAATACAAAATGAGGGACAGAGAACCCTCCACAATGGAGCGTTGAAAGAGCAACATACGCTTCACATCGGCATGTTCGATGAGGGGAATCTGGGGTGTTGAGGGATCTTTCGCCGTAATGGGCCGTCCCTGGCGGCGTTCTTTTGCGTAGGCGAGAGAAGCATAGTAGGCCGCCGTGGCGATGGCCGTAGCACCCATGCCCACGCCTACCCGGGCCTCGTTCATCATCTGAAACATATAGCGGAGTCCCCGGTTTTCCTCACCTACCAGCCAGGCCCGGCAATTGCCCTGTTCGCCCATCTCCAGCTGGGTGATGGGGGCCCCCCGATAGCCGAGCTTGTGATAGATGCCGGTGCATACCACGTCGTTGGGATCCAACCCGCCGTCGTCGGTGGGCCGCAGTTTGGGCACAACAAACAGGGAAATGCCCTGCACGCCCGCCGGTGCCCCTTCGATTCGGGCCAACATGAGGTTGACGATATTCTCCACTCCATCATGTTCACCGCAGGAGATAAAAATCTTTTGTCCCGTGAGCAGATAGTAGCCCTGCCCGGTAGGCACAGCCCGTGTTTCCAGGTCGGTCAATGAACTGCCCGCCTGGGGCTCGGTCATGGCCATGGTGCCCTGCCAGCGTCCCTCAAACATGTTCGGGACGTAGGTCTCGATGAGTTCGGGGCTGCCAAAGGAGCAGATTAGCTGGGCCGCACCGGTAGTGAGTACGGGGTAAACACTCGCCGAGTAGTTGGCCGCGCTCAAGATAAAGCGGATGGCGGCCAGAATCGTGTCGGGCAGTTGCTGTCCACCCAAATCATAGGGGGCGTGGGCACCGATCCAGCCACCTTCACCACAGGCCTCCAAGAGTGAGCGAACTACGGGAGCGACCCGCACTTCGCCGTTTTCAAATACCGGCGCTTCTTTGTCCAACTGCGCCAAAACGGGATAAAGCTCATCCGTGCCGAGTTTCAGTCCGGTTTCCAGCACCATATCGAAGATCTCGCGATCATGGTCGGAAAAGTAGGGGTAGGTGCAGAGTGATTCTGCATCGAGCACCTCATAGAGCAGGAACTCGATATTGCGCATGCTGACAAAGATTTCGGCCATGATTCTCTCCCAAAGGTCGATGACAAAAGGAGGGCGAGTATAGCACACCAATCACCCGGATTCAGGATGGGATATTGCACTGATTTATACGGATCGACTAGGATGCTCCAGCCTTCACGTACGACGCGGAGGCTTTCATTCAACGCAAGAACATGCTGTCGCTGAAGAAGTGACTGCAGCAAAGGATTATGCACCATGATTTTCGGCGAACAGTTCCAAGTCTTTCTCGACACAATCGTTCAGTTTTTTTTGAGCGCTATTCGGATACAGTTCAGCGAAGTATTTGCCCTCCTCGATATTTTTCAGTTTCTCTCCGGTGGTGGAGCAGTTTAAGACGCTATTTTTCGTGTGGCAGGGGTGGCGGCGTCGTGCCGCCACCTTCAGGCCGCGCTGTGACCGGTGTGGGGAAGCTTTGTAGCAGGTGGTCGATTCGCGCGATGGTTATGGCGAGAGCGATAAATAGCGCAAATCCACAGGCGAACAAATGAAAGAATACGAAGCCGACGATGTTTGAGCCGCCGCCCATGGCGACAGAAGCGGATATGAACAGGAAGGCAAAAAGGCTGCACGCGACACTTCCATAGGCGGCACCTACTGCCGTGGTCACGGTGCGCGTAAAGGTTGCTCCCATCAGACTCGCCGTTATTACCATCAGGGCGTGGATGGGAAAGAGGAGTGCCTCAGCCGGAAAGGCCCAGAGCCAATACTCCTCCGTAAATTCTCCCCGGCTCAGGGCCATCCCGAAAATCATCAGGCAATTGATAGCATAGATGGGGGCGAAGAGGGGCCAGAGCGCATGCACCACCCCCCGAATCTTTCCCGCCAACACGTCTTTGGGGGACAATAGGCTAAGGCGGAGCATATCCCAGGTGGATTCTTCTGTATCCCGTACCCAGGCGACTGCCACCACGGGGGGAACGAGAATGAGTAAGAGCATGCGTTCAAGATACACGGAAGCGCCAATTACGCCCTCAAATTGGACGATGTTCCCGAAATAGGAAATACCAAAGGCGTAGGAGAAAAACACGATGGCGATGGCGAAGTACCGGGTCATGCCGCGCGCCAGTCCACTCCCCATTTTTTCCCGGGCACCGATGGGGTTGGCCTTGTCAGGAATGGGCACAAATCGCCGACTTTTGCGCCGAGGGAGCACGGCCTGGACGAACTCCCGGGCCGGTGTCAGACCCCGAAATCGGCTCAGTCGATAGAGGGTTCCCAGGAAGGCGAGCACGGCAACGCTACCCTGGTAGAGGGCGAAGGTGCCGAAGGCAGCCCAGGGGGAACCGATGGTGTAACGCCCCCCGATGAGGCCAAAGGGGCTCATGAGGATCAAACCGTTAGCCGACCTGGCGTACCAACTGACCACGCCGGGTAAGATTACGTTGACCAGCACCATCAAGAAAAAAGTCAGATAAATGGCGCGCCCCGGGTGGGCTATCAGCGAAGATGCCCACAGCCCCACCGAAGCACCGGCAAGGGCCACCGGAAGGATTATCGCAAGGGCCTCAAAGAAGCGATACACATCGACGCCTGCAAAGAAATAGACGAGGCCGGTGAAGGGGAGGAGCGCGATGCCGATGAGCAGGAATACGACCAATACAGCCACGATCTTCCCGAAGGCAATACGGGAAGGGGGAATGAGGGTCGTCAACAGCAATTCATAGCTGCCCTCGGCCCGTTCTCTGCCCAGACTCGCCGCCGCCATGGCCGGCACCATCACCATGGCCGTAAACAACATGAGTCCGACCTGCACATTGAAAATATTTTGCATGGTCGTCGCCGCATACATGACATTTTGTGACATGCGATCCAACGCGGAAAAGGCGATATAGTAGAGAACCGCCAGCAGCAGGAGCATGAGTATCAAACTCTTCCAGCTGCGCAAACTCGTGAGCAGTTCCCGCTTCACGAGGGTCCAGGTGGAGGATGGTGCGAGGTTCATCAAAGCCAATACTCCAAGTATTTATTCCTGTGTAATTCTTGCGGCCGCCAGGGCCCCATAGCAAACGGCACCAACATGCATGGTGGGCCGTCCGCTTCGCACGTGACCATTTTCCAGGTGAAGGAAGTCCCAACAAACATCAGAAGCTCCCGGAATCGGCAGAGCGAACCGCATACAGGTCACTACCTTCATCAAAGACCGCCTCAAAGCGCATCAGGGCAATGACAAAGGTCAGCAGCGAGGCAAAGGCCGCAGCGACCAATTGGCTGAGAAAAAGCAGGAGAAAATGAAGTGGAGCCAGTTTGCTTCCATCGATGGGGTCGAAAAGTCCACTCCGAACGAGTTCCACACCGCCCAGCAACAGGCAGGAAAGGACGAGGGTAATCGCCAGATCGGTCGTGCTTGGGTCGCGAAAGCGCACGCAGGCCATGGAGAGCATTACGGCCAGGGCCAGGCGTGGGAGTAGAAGGGCCGCTTCATAGACCAGCATCACGGCCGTGGGCGAGGAGGGGGCCCCTCCGGTCATCGCGGACGGCGTGGTGAAGAGCAGGGGCAACAGACTGCCCACGGCCACGCCCAGCGCCAGGGGCAACAGGCAACGGAACGCCGCCAGCGATTTCCCCAGGAGCACCTGCTCTGAGCCCATGCGGGTGACCCGCAACATAATCAGGGAGGTTGGGTGCATTTCTTTGCCACACCGATCCAGCACCAGGAGGGGGGTGACCAGCATGAGCAGGAGGGTGCCCGCGTCGCAGGGAGTGACCGCGAGGGTGGTATAGCGGGCGGACCAGAGGCTAAACAAAAATGCGCCGAGGCCCGACAGCAGAAAAATGCCGAGGGCCCACCGCGGCGACGCCATGCCAACGGATTGGCAGTCCCGATGGTAGGTGGGGCTGCCCCAATCGGGAATCGGCGTAAATGATCGGGTGCGTGGGGCCGAGGTCTCGTCGTCGGTGCTGCGGTTGATAAGGGGAAGGAAGTGGGGCTTCAGGAAATGGGCAAGTCCGCACAGGCAGAGCACGAGCAACGTACCCAGGGCTTGCAGGCCCATAAGCTGAAAACATCCCGTCCACCCGGCAATGCTGTGCAGCAGATCGCGGAGCAGGGTGAGGGGATTGAGGTACCATTCGATCGCCCCAATCTGCCCGGCACGGGAGAAGGTGAGTTGGTTTCCCAGCCACGCGGGCACGACGTAGAGAAAGAATAGCGCAGTATACACCCAGAATACAGCCCGGCCGGGGCGCGCAAGCGTGCGAGAGAGGGCCACGCCAATAACCGCGTGAAAAAAAGCCGTTCCGTAGAGCATGACGGTTATCTGAAAGAAACTGCGTATCTCAATGCCCGCAAAGAAATAGGTAAACACGGAAAAGGGCAACAGGGCCATATGAAAAGCGCCGAAGAGGGACAGCATGGCGAGAAGCTTGCCCGTCAGGAAGGAAATGGGATCGTCCAGGGCCATGAGGAGGAGGTCTTCCGTCTCCTGATGGCGCTCTGCAGCCACGGTGACGGCACTGAGTGCGGGCAGCACGATAAAGAGCAACAACAGTAGCGCGCTGCATTGAAGTCCGACAATATTGATGACCAGTTCCGCCCGGCTGGTGGCGCCCGCCAGCATGCGAACGATGTCATAGAGGATGGCCAACAGCAATACCGCCGCCAGACCATGGAGCAGGGCCGCATAGCGTTTATAGCGCAGAGCCACGAGCATTTCACGCCCATAGATGGCAGCAAGGGGCGAACTTATCCAGTCGAAGATGGAAAATTGGTCCAGACGCAGACGCATGGCGGAGAGCATTTTTGTCATTCTCCACCCTCACGAAAGGCATGATTGTAGTTCCGCAGCGTCCTGTGGACGATGAGCAGCGCGATGATGGAAAATGTCAGGCAATTCAGGAGCCAGTAGGTCACTATAAAATCCCCAACCTGTCGATTGCCATAGAAGAGAGAGGAGAAGGATCCGAAAATCGGTGAGGTGAATAGAAAAACAAGCTCCACGTTGGTGTCAAAGCGGACATTCCCAAAAATAGAACCGTACGCCATCATTGCAATGAAGGGCGGGGCAATGAGGGTAATGCACGATATGCCGTAGGCATACATTAACGCGGTGATGCTCCGCCGGGTGCGCGTTGTGGTCCAGAAACTGAGTGCGAGGGTGTAGAAGATACAAACGACCATAGAGCACAGCATCATGGCAGCGCTTTTCCAGAATGCCGGGGAATCATAACCGAAAAAGACTATGGGGAAGTTTCCCAGCAATGTGCCACCGATAGGCAGCATGGTGGTGAGCAGGGCGGTACGCAGTTTCCCCAGCGCGATCTCCCGTGGGGTTAGCAGGGTGCATCGCAGACTGTCTACGTTCTGCCACTCCCACTCTTTGGCCATGGCCGTGGCGACCAGTGTGGGGGTGATGAAAAGAATAAGGATGGTGCTTACAAAGAGAGACCACCCAATCATTTCGTCCGCATTGCCGCCATACATATAGTTGGTGATGCTCATCAATGAAACGACGAAACTAAAGATCGTGAAACCATAAAATATTCGAATCGCCAGGGTGCTGCGTGCGAGCAGTCCCGTCGCAAGCTCTTTTGCCAGCATGGGGTTTTTCCCATCGGGAATAATAGCGCGACGACGTCGGGGGTCCAGAAGGTAGTAGGGGAACTTCTTCCGCCGGGCCTTCAATTCGGCCTGGTCGTCGATGATTTTCTCCGTGTTCACCTGCATGGGGCGCGCAGGACGTCGCAGGATAAGGAGAGTCATGTAGAGACAAACTAACGCCATCCCGCCATGATAAATTAACGCAAACGTAATGGAGCCCAAACCCACCATCCCCTGTGACGCAATACCAAGCCCGATCAAGGGAATCAGGACAGCAGCAAGTTCTTCGTCAATATATGAGACAAGGTGAATTCCAGCGAACTCTTCGAGGAGGACCAGTATGAGCACTATCCCACCGTGAGTAGCCAGTGCGAGGATATAGGTGCTGATGATGGCGGGGAGGGTTCGATAGAACCAGGCGGAGCACAGTAGACCTACGGATGCCAGGGATATAGCGGAGAGGATTGTCAGGGTAAAAGAAATGATGAACTGGTTCCAGTCGATACCCACGAAAAAAAAGAATACGCCCACAATGGGAAAAGTGGCAATGACCACCAGCAGATAGAGGCCCAACACGTTTGCCAGTTTGGCCAGCGCCAACGCCAGGGGACGGATGTAGGTCATGGAAAGGAGGTCAAAGCTGTCTTGTTGTTTTTCGATACAAATCGACACGGCTGCCAGGGGCGGGACCAGCAGGACGGCACTCAGATAGAGGCCCATGCTGAAGGTCATGAAGATTGTGCGAACGTCCCCGACCGAAAGGGGCATACCCTGCCGGAAGGAGTTTCCATAGACCACGTTAAACGTAAACAACAGGCCAACAATCATGACCACCATGAGGGCCGTCAGGAAATAGAAGGGCTTGGGATTGCGCAAGCCCGACAGGAGTTCCCGTTTCATGACAGCCCGCGCGGGAAGCGATAGGGACGGCAAGAAAAATCGAAGCTTCTTAAGTGATTTCAGTGGAAATCTCATGAGGAAATACCTTCAGGGGAACTCGCCGTCTCCAGGTGGGACGCAAACCGGCGGGCGGCAATGGCTATGAGAAACGTACTTAACCCCAGGAATCGCAACGAGGACCAGATCCATCCTCCATCGAGAAATCCTCCCGGAGTTTCATTTATTTTAATTAGGAAGTCGAGTACGGGTGAACACGCCATAACAGAATCGGTCAGCGCCCTGATTTTGAGAGTACCCAGAAAAATGCATGCAACACCAAGCGAGTAGGGGCCAATCAAGAAAATGACCAGGGCGGCCAAATACGCGCGGACCAGGCTGGTCGCGGTGCTTCGGCCGGTGCTGGTCGTGACGATACTTATGGCGAGGATATAGTAGGCACAGACCATGATCGTAGCCGTCGAAGCCAGGATAAGCGACGGCATCCCTGGATTGTTCAGGTGATGTATAACTATGGGTGCGCATCCCATGGTCAGGGTGACGAATAGAATGAACAGATTTCTTTCGGCTGCCTGGAGCTTACCGAAGAAAATGGAAGAAGGACTCAACAGCGTCATTCGCAATGCGTCCAAGTTTCCGTTGGTGTGCTCCCGTGCCACCGAGGTGGCTATGAGGGCGGGCACCGAAAAGAAAAATAGTCCGGAAGTGAGGTAAAGGAACCCGATCTTCCAATCAGGGTTGTAGGGAGTGCTGGTTTGAGTGATGAGGACAGAAAGGGCAAAAACGATCACGAAGACAACGAGGAATAGGAGGCTGGCCTGCGGACGAAAAGCGAGTCTGCTTTCGAGGAGTTCCTTATAGTAGATGGGGTTCGTATTGTCGGGTAGGGGGAGTGGGTAGGGATGCCAAAGCCGGGGCAGCCATAGGCGATAGCTGCGGGATTGATGCGACTCCCTTGTATGTTCCAATGGGAGGGTCCGCGACTGTGGGCGACGAATAGCTCGCAGGGCAATGCACCAGGCGACAAGGCCCCAGATTCCCTGGTAGATCACGGTGTAGAGCACCATCAGAGGGGCATGCCCACTCGTTACAAGGGTATAGAGGATAAGGGGAGGGGCCAGGGGGGGAGCAAGCTTCCCGAGCGTGGTGCCGGTGGAAAGTACTGCCGATGGCGTCAGCAGCCACAGCATCAATAAGAAAATACCGCCATTGCATAGCACGACGATTATGGTGGTCAGTGCCATTGCGCCAAGGGTGCTTCTCATGCATGCGGAGCAAGCCAGCGCCATTAAGGCGGCACTCAAGGTAGTCGACAGGAGTACAGCGAATGTCTGGTAGACCTGGAGTGCATCCACGCCGGTGAAGAAAAACTGAATCCCCAACATGGGCAAGGTGGCGATGACGGCAATCAGGAACATACCCATGGCACTTACAATTTTCCCCACGATAATGGCCGAAGGGGTGATGTAGCTCAATTGGAGCGACTCCAACGTGTCGGATTCTCGCTCACCGGTAATGGCAGTGGCCCCGGAGATACTTGCAAACAGAAGCCCTGCACCATAGAGAACGTATACGTAACTACCGAATAAAGCCCGTGCAGCGGCGCCCATCATTTGTGGGGAGATATTCAATCGGAAAATGTACATGAAGAGAAACCAGAGTCCCATCAGAGGCAACAGGACCAGGAGCAGATTGCGAAACGATTGCTTTCTCCGTAGCACGGTCAATAGCTCGCGACGTATGATGGCCGACGGCGGGATGAGCAAAGTCATGGCGACCGTTCCGGTGACGTTGGTTCAATGGCGGAGTATGCCGTAGGGACGTCGACGCCCACGTACCAACGTCGATGACACCGTGCGACGGTCCATCGCAGGAGCAGGGCACTTACGAATAGTAGTATCAGGCATTGGGCAAGTACATTATTGAAAACGATGAATTCACCCGCCCATAAATCGGCCAGAAATACCGTTGCGGGCGAGAGCCAGTAGGCCTGGGCGAAACGCGCGTCTTTCTCGATCAGCTCGCCCCAGGCGATGAAGCCCACGGGGACAAGAAAGAGTAGTACCGCGCCGATAACGTAGGTGGAGATGAGGGCGGGCAGACTCCGTGTACGTCGGATGGCCGCAGTCATGCTGAGGGCGCAAAAGTAGACGATGGCGCTCGCAAGGAGCAGGAGACCCAATACGAGCGTATCGGCCGCCCGTGGTTGCCGAAAGACGCACTCCAGTAAGGGCAGGACGCCCAACAACAAGGCCCCGACCGGTAGGGCAAGACCATGGAGGGCACCGAGAAACTTTCCCCACACCACGTCTTGTGGCGTCAGCAACGTCATACGCAACATATCCCAGTTACCCCACTCGATTTCCTTGCTGAAGGTAGTCGCTACAAAGATGGGCACGATGCCCAGTAACAGAAAGGTCTCAATGGCAAGAAAGGTAAGGATATTTTCGTGGGCGTTGAAGGTGTCGGACAGGGCCGCGACAAAGGCACCCGCGATAACAGCCAGGGTGCTGACGGTATAGAGGATGCGTATGGTCGTGGTGCCCCTATTGGCAAGACTGGTATAGCGCTCTTTGGCCAGCAGGGGGTTCTGGTGGTCACCAATCTGGGGGCGCTGCCGCCGGGGGTCAATGAGATAAAATGGAAATTGTTTACGCCGTGCTTCGAGGAGGGCGGGGTCCGCGATGGTGGCTTCCTGGTTTACCTTCATGGGAGCCGTGGGGCGATTGAGCAGCCGACAGGACAGGGTGCCGCAGATCAGAATCACCGCGCCGTAGTATCCAAGTGCCACAAGGAAAAACAGGGGGCCCATACTGCCCCGTGAAAGGTCGGAAATACAGTTCAGGGGGACCATGACCACAATGAGCGCATCGTGCCAGTCGGCGATCTGGATAAATCCATACTGGTAGGCCACAATCGATATGGCCATGGCGCTAAAGCCTGCACCAAAATGGATAAAGAGCACCAGGATATAGGTGCCTATTGCTGCGGGGATCGTGCGATAGCAATAGGCCGAGCAGAGAAGGCCGGCCATAGCGTTGGCCCCGGCCACCAGGGCAATAAGCATCAACATCTGACCGTATTGCATCCAGTCAATTCCGGGGAAATAAAAGAGTACGGCCGCGAAGGGCAAGGTGGCCACCACCACCAGGGTGAAGAGGCCCAGCACATTGACCGCCTTACCGAGGAGAAATACGGCGGGTCCGATGTAGGTCATGCGAACGAGATCGAGTTGGTCCTGTTGCTTTTCGGAGCAGATAGCGTTCGACGCAACCGTGGGGACCAGGGAGATGACGATGGCGTAGAGGGTGTAACTGTACCCAAGAAAAAACAAGGTGCTTATCTGTGACATAGCCAGTTGATTGCGCATATCAACGGGTGGATTCTCTTTGAAGTAAAAAATCAGTGCACCAAGGAGACCCAGCAGCGTTATGGACAACAAGTGAAACTGGCGGGGATTTCGCAAGGTGGACAGGAGTTCGCGCTTAATCATTGCGAGAGCAGGAGAGAGCATCTGAAGGTCCAGACCCAATAGTTGTCGTGTTGGATGATTTACCAAGACCTACGCTCCTTTCTACCCCGTTGAATCAGGCGATTCCTTAGCACCACCGTGCCCTGTAAGCCGCGCGCCCCAGCGGCCGCTCTCACCAAGAGGTCGCCCACAAAAATTAGTGTTTTTCAACCGTGGGTTCTTAAACACCGCCCTTGGTAACGTGCAGAAACACATCTTCCAGCGTACCTTCTTCCTCCCCGAAGAAAAGGACCCGAACGCCGCCTAAGACCAGTTTTTGAAGTATATTGGCCAACTCCTCATTACTGAGGGCCGTCTCCATATGAAATTCATTGCCGGAGCGGTCCATTTTTTCGACACCCGGCACTTCGGCCAGAATTTCCTCCGCCTTGTCGCCGCCCTCCAACACCTCCAGGCGTATTTCTTTGCTTTGGCGCATGCTCTTCAGGATTTCGCGGTGGTTGCCAAAGGCAAGCAATTCACCCCGTTCGATAATGCCGATTTTGGTGCACATATCGCCCAATTCAGAGAGGATGTGAGAAGAAATCAGGATGGTCTTTCCCATATCCTGTAAGGCCTTGAGTAATTCTTTGATTTCGATGCGGGCGCGGGGGTCCAGGCCACTGGCCGGCTCATCCAGCAAGAGCACCTGGGGGTCGTGGATGAGGGTCTTTGCGAGACAGCACCGTTGCTTCATACCCCGAGAGAAGGCACTCACATAGTCATCGGCCCGGCTCGTCATATCGGTCAGCGTAAGCACATCGTCGATGATGGCGCGCCGCTGTTTTGCGGGAATCTTATAGGCCGCCCCAAAGAAGTCCAGGTACTCTCGGAGGCGCATGCCGTCGTAGACGCCGAAGGAATCGGGCATATAGCCGATGATTTTTTTAATCTCATAGGGATTGCGCATCACGTCCACCCCATCGATGAGGGCCTTGCCCGCCGTAGGCTGTAGCAGGGTGGAGAGGATGCGAATGGTGGTCGTTTTGCCCGCACCGTTAGGTCCGATAAACCCGAAGATATCTCCCTTTTCAATAGTGAGATTCAGGCCCTTCAGGGCTTCAAACTTGTTGTAGTGCTTGGTCAGGTTGACCGTCTCAATCATGGCCATGGTATTCAGTCTCCAACGGATTCGTTGTTTATCTTGAAAATTCGGGCGGACAAATGGCTGTGAAAGTGGGGTGTCTGATTGCCCCGAAGATTCTGTTGGTTCACGCGAAGGTCCCTGTCGCTCAATTCCTTACCACTGCTGTCGGTAGGCACGGCACGAAAGCGAAAGGTTGCCGATCGGGGTGTCAGTAGATTCTCCCAGTCGTCCAAGCGATAGACGGTGGTACTAAAGTTGCCGCTATGAAACGGCTGTGACGTGGTCGACTCGCCTGTCGCCGAAAGGGCGATATTCTTGCTCTTGTCAAACTGGAGCAATCGTAGCTTGAAACCACGGTTATATTTTGCGTCTGATACGACGACACAGTTGTCTGGCTCGTGCTCACTTGAATAGAGGGTTGTTTCGGAAATTTCACGGATCTCCAACCCATATCCTGCTCGGCCGCGGACCCAGTTGGGCACCGTTACGGCCAGTTCCAGATTGTCGTAGACGGTGATTGGTTTGGACTCCTTATACCAATTGAACGCATCTATGGGATCGGCCATGGAAAACTCCCTGAAGGCTTCCGGGAGCTGGTAGGGGGCATAGGCATAGCTGTTGGCGCTAAGATCGTCGTGCATGGAAACCACGTGGAGCGCGATAGAGTTCGCGCTGTAGGCCCGTTCATCCCGTACGTCCAGCCAGGCCACGATCAGGGTGCCACCGAGTTGTATCGACGCGCGGTCGCCCATGTCGAGGCTACCCAGGGTCGGGCCATCGACCCAGGCCAGTAAACACGGAGGGAGTTCCCGTTCCCGCGTTTGCAGTGCAAGGCCAGGCAGTTGCGAAAGAAAAGCGTTAAAACCCTGACGGATCCTATCGTCCACATCCTCGGGAACGGTCATGGTGAAGCTGGCTTCAATTCGGGGGATTGTTTGCTGTATGGGGCGGACTTTGGGCGTAGTCTCCAACTGGCCTCCCTGTGGAAGGCGATTCAGCGCTATGGTGTACGTGCCGTCTACCTCGTTCTCCAGCCAAATGGATTTGTCATCATAAAGGAGTACGGGATTGGAAAAGGTGAGGCCCGTGTTGTTTGTTATCGTTCCGGTCAGCCCATCTTCGGTGTTGGTCAGGTCCACGTCCAGCGAACCATTGAGCTCGATGGGTGCTTCCGTCTGGATGAAGCGCATTTCACTGGCACCCACCGTAAGCCCTTCGATACGGCCGGCCTCTCCCTGAACAAAGTGAAAGGCGTTCTGGCTCTGGGGACCAAAGAGTCCGCCCCCCTGATTGTTGCCAATTGCGACTTCCTGCGCGCCGTCGGACAGAAGGGTATTGGGGTGAACCAGCTTCGCATCGAAACGGCCACTGCCCTTCGCCAGGAGCCCGGTAATTCCGTGAAGGCGGCCGGTGGCGCTGTTTCCGGCCAATTCCAGAATTTCCAGCTGCTCCAGCTGGGTACTCCGTGCCCGGCCCTGGGTGCCGAATATCATGGCGTAGCTGGTGAAGGCGATAGAGAAGAAAACGAGACAAACCCAGGCCATTTCACGCCGTTTCATCCAGTTCCAGAAAATCCAGTTTCCCACAATGGCGATAAAAAAATACAAAAGAAGGTAGGCAATGACCGAGGAAACGGGGAAGAGCCGCACCCCGGCGATTTCTGGCAGGCTGCGTGATGCCGAATCGATAACGGCCGCTATGTTGATGGGCCGATCGACGATGCTTCGCAGCAGCAGTCGATTCCAGGTTTTGAGGTAGTCTTTCTGGTGAATCATGAGGCCACTGACCGCATCAACGGTAAAGGTGGCCACCCAGCCACTACCGACCGAATTCAGACTGCCGAGCTGAAAGTCTGTTCCAAAGGGCTGGACCAGGTCATTGGTGGGGGTGAGTGTGGTGACCATGCCCTTCCTGTTTTCGCTGAGCCCTTGGGCATCGCCGGATGTGCCGAGCGCGGCCACTGCGAGAGCCGGTTCGGACAGAAAGGTGTTGGTGCCAATGTTCACCCCCATGAGTTCTTCCACCCAGGTGCCCTTATAGCGGTCCGCATTCTGGCCGAGGTTGATGGCCAGGGTGCCGCCCAGGTGGACATATTGTCGTATCAACGCGCGGTGTTCGGGGCGGATGCCTTCCGGGTCAATATCGCCGAGGATAATGATGTCGAAGGAGGTATAACAGGGGAGGTTGTCCGCGAGATAGGTCAACTCATCGGAGTGGAGGCCTTCGCGGTGAAAGCGGGTTTCCGTTCTGCCAATGACCTCGGGAGCACTCAGAAATCCATAATCATGATGGTTATCGTCCAGAACCAGCCCCAGGTAATCTTTTTTGCTGATGGAGGTCAGCTGGAGCCGGGTAGGCGGTGCCGCAGGGCGGTTGCCATGGTATAGGGAGGCTTCGATGCGGTCTACCCGATCGAGTTTGCAATAGAGACGAAAACGTTTCTGGGAACCGCGATCGGAAATGGCGGGCAGTCGATACGTGGGGCTTTGGAGCGTGCCATTAAAATCGTAGGTCTTCACTTCGACGAATCCAGAGACATTACGCTCGGAATTACGCACGATTACGTCGACCGGTACCCAGCTGGCTTCACGGAAGGCCACCCCGAAATTTACTTTCAAATCGACCAGAATGGATTCGTCCTGGCCATGAGTGAGGGCGGGTAGGAGCAACGCCAGTGCAAGGGCCCCAATACGAATTAGTCGAAACATAGCACCTCCAGATTCAGCCTGCGAATGAATGTTTTTTCGCCGCAATGGTTTCAGTATTCTGCACGATAGGTGTATACCCACCATTCCAACACCAGTATCGCCAGACCGCCCACAAGCAGCCAACGCCACAATTCTTTGTTGAACACGATAGGCCCCTGGGCTGCTGCGAGTTCCTGGGATCCCATCGCCAGACGCTCTGCGGGGTGGATGGCCGACTCGGCCTGGTCAAGCAGGTTGACGGCGTAGAAATCGGTCACGTCTCCCCGGGCCACAACATAAGGCCCCGCCGTGTCGGTCGCCCCATAGTAGACCGGCCGCAGGGGATCCAGAGCCAGGGTCACCGTGCTGCCGTCGGGTGAGGTGATCTGGGCTTCCAACACCTCGGGCAGGGCATAGACCTCAAGGGGGCTTCCGGTTTCGACAGAGGTTTCTCCCGCGATACCACTATTGGGAAGCCATGCCAGGACGTTCTGCATGAACAGGGGAAAAGAGAGATGGAGGGGCCAATTCGAGTCCCCAATATCAAAGGTGATGAGGAGCATGGGCTGCAGGGCCTGACTGATATCGGCGATGAGGGGGCCACTTTCGGAGGAGACGAGCGTTGCCGCGCCGGGGGGTAAGGAAACCTGCAAGGCCTTCGAAACTGTGATGTTTCCCGGGTTGGTGTAGCGCAGGAGGGGGTGCTCTTTGTCTACCCCCATCACTGGCGGATTCGTAAGTTCGCCAACCTGTTCCAGGCCCTCCAGGGCGGGCAACGTGTTCACGAAAACCAGAGTCCCGCCGGGGAGGGTCTCCGGGGTCCATCCTTCATAGAGGTAGAGGTCCGTCTCTGCGTCCTCAAGATATTGCTCCGGCGTGCTCACCGAAAGACGCACCCGGGGATCCAGGGAGAAGACGTGGCGTAGCATGCTGAGCCCGATACTGTCCGCCGCGCCCACGAGGTAAATGTCGATAAAAGTTTCCTGCTTCACCGAAAGCCAGGCCGTGTTGTCCCGGGAAAGGCTGTCTTCCCGATCGAGAGACGCCCGCAGCAATCCTTCTTCCAGTTCCGGCAGGACAAATATGGCCTCATCGGTATCGCCGGGCGGTGCGGAAATTTCATCCACCCCGAGCAGGTGGTCTTCGAAGTAGAGGGAGAGGGTCGTCTCAATCGCTTCTTCGCTGTCGTTGTAAACCTGGATGAAACATTGGCGTTCTTCATCCACCGACGTGGTGTTGCGAACGCTGAAGCGGGTGATGCCGAGGTTATCTCTCGTTTCTCCGATTTTAATGTACTGCACGGGCAAACTCAGGGCGGCGAGGCGCTCACCTTCGGCAATGTTGCCGTCGCTGAAGAGGAGCACTTCGAGGCCATGCACGACGGCCGTTACGTCGGGATTGGCCGGCGCGATAGAGCGAACAACCTGGGCGGCGTCGCGTATGTTGCTCCGCGTGTCGTGGGCTTCAATACCTTGTATGCCCTTTCGAAGATGATAGCGGTCATCGGTCAATTCGCAGCGGACATCCGCCGATCCCGAGAAGGCAATGACCATGGCCTTGTCGCCCCGCTCCATGGCGTCGATGACTTCGAGGGCCTTTTGCTGGGCCAGGGCGAGTCGGGTGCCATCGACTTCTTGCGTAAGCATACTGGCCGAGTTGTCGATGAGCAGGCAAAGATTGCGCCCTTCGATACCGCTTGATTTGATAAAGGGTCGGGTAAGGGCGAAGACCAGAAACAGGAGGATGAGAATCTGAAGCAATAAGAGAAGATTGCGGCGCAGTTTCTGGAAGGGCGCATTTGCCGTGAGATCCTGGAGACTTTTCATCCAGAGCATGGTGCTGGGAATGATGACCTCGGAACGCCGCAACTTGAGCAGGTAGAGGACGATCAACAGTGGTATGAGGCCCAGCAGGGCAAAGGCCTTGGGCGTGATGAAAAAATCGAGGGGATTCATCGCAAGAGCCCTCCTTTGCGAAAGACATCAAGGAGAATCGTTTCCACCTGGGTGTCACTGGAGACCAGGAAATGTCCCATGCCGTGTCCCAGGCAATAATTACGTACCTTTTCGATAAAGGCATCCCGATTCTGGTGGTACCGTTTCAGCAAGGCGCGGCTGACGGACACCTCGGTAAACTGCTCCGACTCGCTATCGACGAGCTTGAGATCACCCGTTAGTTCCGGTGATATTTCTTCTGGCGCGAGTACCTGAAGGACATAGACATCCGACCGGGTCGCACAGAGTCGGCGCAATGCCGGCTCGAAGCCACCTTCGTCGAGGAAATCAGAGATTACAATGTAGACACCCCGACTACGCTGGCGCATGGAATAACTACGGAGGGATTCGTCGAGGTTGGTGCTGCCGCCAACTTCGGCATTCTGCAGAAAGGCAAAGAGCTTGTTGGCCGAAGCTTTTCCGCGAATTGGCGTGAGCCCTTCGGCGCGGTCGCCCGTGAGGAGGCCAACGGATACCCGGTCATAGCCGACAAGGCCAACGTAGCCCATGGCGGCCACCAGCTTCTGTCCAAAGGCGAATTTTTCCGGGGTGCCAAAGGCCATGGACTTGCTGGCATCGAGGAGGAGGTGGAGGGTGACGTCTTCAAATTCCTGAAACAACTTCAGATAGAGTTCATCGAGGCGCCCGTAAATATTCCAATCCACATGACGGAGATCATCCCCCTGGACGTAATTGCGGTAGTCGGCAAACTCCATACTCGTGCCCTTGCGCTTGCTACGGCGCTCACCCTTGGCTGCGCCGAGATGCACCTTTTTCACGGCGATGGCCAGCCGTTCGATGCGACGCAGAAAGGCTACATCCAGCAGGGGCGTAGTCGTTGTGGCAGGGGAGTCGCTCAAGCCACCAGCTCCGCCGTCTTGACGCCATCAAGAATACCCTGGATAATCTGGTCGGAAATAACGCCTTCCGCGTCGGCCTCGAAGTTGACCAGCACCCGGTGACGGAGGGCGTGGAGGGCCGTTTGCTGGATATCGGCGAAGCTCACATTAAAGCGCCCCGCCCGCAAGGCCTGCACCTTCGCCGCAAGGAGGAGGGCCTGGGCACCACGAGGACTGGATCCGAAGCGCACATATTTTTTCACCATATCGGTGGCGTACTCGGTGCTCGGTTGGGTAGCAAGTACGAGCCGTACCGCGTAGTCCGTTACCTGGGGCGCAGCCACCACATCGCGGACGAATCCCTGCCATTTACGGATTTCGTGACCGTCCATGACATTGTTGCCCGTCGCCACCTCCCGCGTCGTAGTCCGGTCGAGGATTTTGGTGAGGTCTTCCCGGCTGGGGAATTCTACGGCCACCTTCAGAAGAAAGCGATCGAGCTGGGCTTCCGGCAGGGGATAGGTGCCATCCATTTCGATGGGGTTCTGGGTGGCCAGCACAAAGAAGGGTTCTTCCAGTTTGTGGACAGTGCGTGCGACAGAGACGGTGTGCTCCTGCATCGCCTCCAGCAGGGCAGACTGGGTTTTGGGTGTGGCGCGATTGATTTCGTCGGCCAGCACGATATTGGCGAAGATGGGACCCGCACGGAACTCCATCTGGCGATGGCCCTTATCATCTTCAATAAGCATGTTGGTGCCGATGATATCGGCGGGCATCAGGTCGGGCGTGAACTGAATGCGGCTGAACTTCAGATCCAGGGCCTCACTGATAGTCTTGACCAGCATGGTCTTGCCCAATCCGGGCACCCCTTCCAGGAGGCAGTGTCCCCCGGCGAAAATACAGGTCAGGACGGCTTCCACCGTGCCGGTACTGCCCACGATAACCCGACCGATTTCGTTTTGGAGCTTGTCAAAGACACTCCTGAATTCTTCGGCTTGTTTTTCCACGGTCATATCAATTCTCCTGCTTCTTAATGGGGAAGTATTTCCCAAGTGACTGGGTCGTCATCACGCTATCGATTGTAGTGCTAAGCCCACGGACGGGGCGTGCCATTGGGGTTTTGGTGTCCATCATGACTTGTCTCCCTTGCCAGTCTGCTTCTGGGCCTTTTCCTTGGCGGCGAGCAGCCGACTCGTATATTCCGAGGTACCTTGTTGCTTCGGTGTTCTCTCGGGGCCGCTGGCACTGCGCGTAGCGGTCGGTAGAACCACTTCGTTGCTTTCTGTGACAGTGCCGAAAGAGGGCGGCTCCGCAGCGGTGCCGTAGTCATGTTCCTGCGCTGCTGCCCGATAGACCCCCGTGACGGGCTGGGGGCGCAGGGGGGGCGCGGGGATAAAGCGTCGCAGCCCCGGCAGCGCATGAAATACTTTCCAGATGGGCGAAAGCAGGGTCATGGGCGAAATCATCACACGCCGGATGAACACCTCCAGGAGCAACAGGCAGGCCGCGAGTCCCGCGAGCCAGTGCCAGATGGGAAAGATATTGGCCGACGCTACCAGATCGTGTTCAAAGGGGTTGGTGGACTCGTCGAGCATACGGCCGCCACCCAGCAGGGCGTATTTCTCCAGCAGGGGGGTGTTGGTGGAATTAAACTCATATTCTGCCGAGTAGTCCACCGCAAGGCCCGTGGGGATCATTTGCTGCACTTCATTCTCATCGGCGTAGGTGAGGTTAATCATGTAGACGCCCGTGTCGCTGATGGGGAAGGTGCCTTCGTAGATACCCGGTCCCGACTGGGCCAGTGATATCTCCTGGGAATCAAAGCCGGGCGTCGTCACCACGCCACGGGGACGAAGAAAGTTAATAAAATTGCCTTCACCATCGACTGCATCGATACGGACGACCCCATGGCCGTTTTCGCGGCGCGTTTCGACCCGAAATGCCGACGGGGTGAGTTCGCGGAGACTCCACCGCACGGTTTGCGCCCAGAAGCGGTCGTAACCTTCCCAGGGAAGCCATTTCACGCCCCAGCGGTTGGTTGCGTCGGAGGTAAAGGCCACCGCCTTGCCAAGGCCATAGCGCCAATGGGCCAGGACGGGGTCGCCCTCATCGGAGACGAGCGGTACCGTGGCCGTTTCCTTCGGGAAGGTCACCACGTAGCCTTGCAGGGAGGGGAGCTCCGTCGTGGCAAGGCCATAGAGCAATTCAGAGTTGTGCATCGTCTGGGGCACAAACTCAATTTCACGAAAGACGCCCATCTTGACCACGGCCGCTTCCTTCGTGAAAATCTGGGGAAGTTTCTTGGGGTCCGTTACGAAATAGTATTCGCCCCCGGTGGCCTGAGCCATCCCCTTCAGCATGTTCTGATCGCTCATGCTGTGGGGATTGATACAAATGGTGCTGATGGAAATGCCAGCATCGCGATAGGATTTCAGGTAGCTCGCGGGCGGCGCAGCAGGGTCCCCATCGGATATGAGGATGACCCGTTTTACGCCGGCATCGGATTTCAACAGGGCCTGGTAGGCTTTTTTGATCGTTGGGGTGGTGTCGGGCATGTCGCCAAGATTGCGGCTCAACTTGTCGATGCTGGCGCGCATCAAGCTCTTGTCGCCCACGGGCTGTAATTCATAGATCCAATCGCCCGATGCAGGCAGATAGCCCATGGCACCCATCAGGTCCCGGGAAGACAGCACATTCAAGGAAGCCTTGGCGATTTCCGCCGCCCACGCGTTGCCATCGGCAAATTCGCAGGTGTGGAGAATGGCAATAAGGGCACCCCGGGGTAACACCTTCTTTTCTTTGATGTCCATGGAAACAGGGAGCACTTTTTCCACGGGGGTGTTCAGGTAGCCGCCGGCGCCGAAGCTGTTTGGTCCCCCAATCATGGTGAGCCCGATGCCATGGTCTCGCACCATTACTTCAAGCATATTCAGCTGGTCGGGACTTAATTCG
>CAXBPH010000055.1:0-31696 GCA_963977445.1 uncultured bacterium
GCAAGACATGCCGAGGACGTTGACTTCAGGCTGGAGAAACAAGAAAAAAGGGCTACGGGTATTTCCGTGTGAGGGGGCGGGTGTGTCTCTATCACGCAACTGCACCCACAAGCTTAGCCGGGGACCGGCTGCGCGTGTAGGTGGCACCCCGTGGCATTCTTCCGCTCGAATTTTCCAAATTGACGCGCATGTAGGTAATTGCGACGACAACGACGGAGCATGGTGACGATGGAACGCATAGCAAACAAAGAAACCCTCGGGTGCCACCTACACGGACACGAGGTACGAGTGGCCTTGTGGGTGCAAGACATGCCGAGGACGTTGACTTCAGGCTGGAGAAACAAGAAAAAAGGGCTATGGGTATTTCCGTGTGAGGGGGCGGGTGTGTCTCCATCACGCAACTGCACCCACAAGCTTAGCCGGGAACCGGCTGCGCGTGTAGGTGGCACCCCGTGGCATTCTTCCGCTACTCCAATCCGCGGCAAGAGTAAGGGACCTGCTCTTATGACAGTAGAGGTCAACTGACCATGGAACGTCTCAGGAAATATCTCGTCTACACCATCCTCATCGGGTGGCTTTGTGCCGTGGCCCTGCCCATGATTTGGGTGCTGTTGAATTCCCTGCGCAGTTCCAAAGAGTTTGTGCAAAATCCCTTTGGCATGCCTTGGCTCATTGGCGGGGTGCCCGCTGACGGTCTCCTGGAACCTGCGGAGATTGGGGCTGCAATTAAAGGCGCGAAGGATACGCCCCCCACAGGTATTACCCGTGCGGAACTGGATTGGCTCCAGGAAAACTTTGAGACCATCGACAAGGACAACAACGGTGCCCTGGAAGCGGGAACGACTTATGGCCATCCGGAACAGACCCTTGAAGCCGATACGATTGCCGCGATTGAAGAGTCCGTCAGTCGTCCACTGGCGCTCCAGGCCGCCTTCGATAACTACCGAAATGCCTGGGTGGAATCCAACTTCAGTGGCTTCTTCTTCAACAGTGTGTGGGTGACCTTCTGGTCCTTGTTGGGGACACTGGCCCTGGCGAGTATGGCGGCCTATGTGCTCGCGCGTTTTGAGTTTCGGGGAAATCGTTTTCTTTTCATGTTTTTCATCAGTGGCATGATGATTCCCGCCCAGCTATTGCTTATACCGGTGTTTTTTGAGTTCAGTTGGTTCTCCGATATGGGCACGGCCCTGCTCCGGCCCTTCGGGTGGACGTTTCAACTCTACGACTCCCATTTCGGCCTCATCATGCTCTACATTGCGCTCAGTTTACCCTTTACGATTCTGGTGCTGAGCGGCTTCTTCAAATCCCTGCCCGGCGCGTTGCGCGAAGCGGCCATTCTCGATGGCTGTGGGGAATATCGGGTCTTCTGGCACGTTATGCTGCCCTTGGCGAAACCGGGCCTGATAACGGCCGGGATTTTTAACTTCCTGGGCATCTGGAACGAATACATCTTCGCCCTGGTTTTCGTGAACACGGCGGAGAAGAAGACCCTGCCGCTGGGCCTGGCGAGCGTCAGTATTCAGGCCCAATACAAGACGGATTTCGGACTCATGTTTGCCGGCCTGGTTATTGTTGTGATCCCGACCTTGCTGGTGTACATGATTTTGCAGCGGAAGCTGACCGAAGGGATTACGATGGGTGCCCTGAAGGGGTAGGGCCTGGATTGACCCCACAAACATTTGGGTCAGCCATTCTATGGAGCGCCGTCGGCCCGACGGCATCCCTGCGATCGCACCGGTCGCCGTCCTGCCGCAATCCTGCTTACCCAATCCCCTGAAACTAAAAAGGCCCCACAGGGACGAAGCCCGTGGGACCATTTCAATGTGTTTTCAGGTTATCGCATTTCCGCCAACACGGCACGAAGGTCATCGGGGCGGTTGGTGATAATGGCGTCTACGCCCATGTCGATATATCGCGTCATGTCTTCTTTGCCGTCTACGGTCCAGACGGCGACCGTCTTGCGGGCGTCGTGGAACAAGGCAAGTCGCTCTGGATTAATGGAGGGGTGGCTGACGTTAAACCCGTCGACGTCGATGAGCATGCCCCACTTGACGAAGGCGTCCCACTGCTCGGGCTTTTCCTCGTTGTAGCCGCCCAGGTATTCGGTGCGTATTTCGGGGGCTTCCAGGAGGGCAATCAGGCAGATGACGGGGGAGAAGGATTGAATAACCGCCTGTTTCGTCATGCCGGTTGCGCGGATATCCGCGATTGATTTACGGGCCAGTAATACGTTGCGGTTTCCACTGGCGTCGGCGAGGCGCAGCATTTCGTCTTTGGCTTCCTGGTCGAGCATGTTCTTGCCATTGAGGCGTTCGGTGGCGGCCCAGAGCTGGACCATGAGTTCGCCGTCATTGGCGATGCTCTTTATTTCGACATAAACGCCGATGCGATCTTTCGCCATGGACAGCGATTCTTCCAGGGTGGGGAGGGTTTCACCCGTGAATTTGGCATCGTACCAGCTGCCCGCATCAAGTGCCTTTAATTCGGCCAAGGTTTTGTCGGCCACGGGCCCGGTGGCATTGGTGCAGCGGTCGAGTGTGCCATCGTGGGAAACGATGACGACCTCGTCCTTCGTCAGGAGGCAGTCCAGCTCGTACCAATCGGCATCCAGTTCGACGGCGCGCTCGAAGGCGGCAAGGGTATTCTCTGGTGCGTAGGCGCTGGCACCGCGGTGGGCGATAACGGCCACCTTGTCTTTGGGCTCGATCATGGTGGTCCCTGTTGTGGCACAGCCGGCCAGTGAAAGCAAGGTGAAGGTCAAAATTGCACTGCGTAGCATGGGAAACTCCTGTAAAAAAAGTGGCATCGAAATTCGGCCCAGTATGCCTGTGGGGAGTTTGGATTTCAATGGAACCTAAAAAAACATCGAACCGTTCGCGTGAACGGTTCGACGTGAGAATTAAGGGATGTTATCGAAGACGAGTGGCTGGATTAAAGGGCTTCCTTAAACAAGGCCTCAAAATCTTCGGCGCTTACGTCGCGAACATTGCAACCATGGCATACATCTTTAACGGCGATTTTCACCAGGGCAGCGATGTGTTCTTCCTTTACGCCTACGGCACTGAGGTTGGCGGGCAGGCCGAGGGTGGCGTTAAACTGCTCCAGCCAGGCGTCGAAGCTGAGCGTGGTGTCCACAGCGGCCTGGAGGCGTGCCATGCGGTCGGGGAGGGTTGCGGCGTTGAAGCGCATGCAGGTGGGCAGCATGAGGGCGATGGCCATGCCGTGGTGGAGGTCGCAGACGGCAGACAGGGCGTGGGCGCAGGAGTGGGTTACGCCGAGGCCCTTCTGGAAGGCGGTAGCGCCCATGGAGGACGCCATGAGCATGTTGCCCCGGGCCACGATGTTGGTGGGCTCCTTCACGGCAGTTTCCAGATTGTCTTTCACCATGCGGATGCCTTCGAGGGCGATGCCGTCGGCCATGGGGTGATAGCCCTTGGCGAGGAAGGCCTCGACGCTGTGGGAGAGTGCGTCCACACCGGTGGCAGCGGTCACGCCAGCCGGGAGGCCCACGGTGAGCTCGGGATCGGCCACCACGAGGGGCGGCATCATGCGGGCGTCAAAGATAATGCGCTTTACATGGTTTTCGTCGGAGATAACACTGCTGCGGCCCACTTCGCTTCCGGTGCCGGCGGTAGTTGGCACGCAGATGTTATAGGGGATTTCCTTGTCCACCGGGGGCACGTCGGGGTTGCCATCTTCATAGTCGAAGACGTCACCGGGGTGGTTAATCATGAGGGCGATGACTTTGCCCACGTCCAAGGCTGCGCCGCCACCGAGGATGATGAAGGAGTCGGCATTGTGGGCCCGGTAGGCGTCGACGCCATTAGTCACCTGGGGTTTGTCGGGGTTGCCCTGGATGCCACTGTAAACGGCGGCTTCCAGCCCTTCGCCCTTCAGGGTTTCGACCATTTCGGCGACGAAGGGCAGGCCCGCGATGCCTTTATCGGTCACGATGAGGGGGCGCGATTTACCCTGGGCCTGAAGGAGGCCACCCAGTTGCGCACGGGAGCCCGGGCCAAAAATCATGCGGGTGGGAAAGTTGTAGGAAGCTGCTTGCATGGTGGGTTCCTTTTTTGGGGCGTTGGAGCCGGAAACTAACTGAAAAAGTGGTTCAGCCAGTTGGTGAATTCGATTTCGCGGAAGTTGTCGTCCATGATGTCGTCATCGAAGCCAAGTTGCCAGCGGAGGTCCTTTCGGTGTGGCTCGGCGATCAATTGATTTAGACGGGCGACGTAGTCGGCCATACCCGCGTTTTCGCCGAAGAAATCCAAGCGGGTGAGCTTTTCTTCTCGGGCTTCGATGAGTCGGGCCACTTCCTGGAGGTCATATTCGGGGTGATATTGGACGGCCCACATTTCGCCATTCTTGAATTTGAACGAGGCGGCCTGGACGTGGCTCCAGCCATTGCTGGCGAGGAGCGTGGCTCCCTCGGGCATACGCTTCACCTCATCATCGTGACTCATGAAATGAGAAAAGACGGGGGTTTTACCGGCATACATGGGGTGGGCAATACCGGCTTCATTCAGCAGGATTTTTTGCCCAACGCCCATTTCGCGGCCTAAATCGCAGGGCCCGCACTCACCACCGGCGACGACGGCGGCTACCTGGATGGCCCAGCAGCTTCCAAATTGGGGCAGACCCAATTCGAAGCCTTTGTCGCACAAATCAAGGTGGCGCTTTACCTCGGGCAAATCATGGTAGACGGTCATATTGCAGCCGGGCCACAGGATTCCGTCGAACTTTTTCAGTTCTTCAATGGGAAACTCGTCGTAGGTGTCTTCGTCGCTGCTCAGCCAGATTTCAAAATCGGCTTCGGGCATGTGTTTTGCCAGCAGGTCGCGGTAAAGTTCCCACGCGAGACGCATGCGCACTTCGGCAAATTTCGCTCGACTCTCCCGATTGTAGCCGTCGGGAATCAGAAAGCGCTTCTTGGTTGACATGGGGTACTCCTGTTACTGAAAGGACCGATTAATTCTGGTCGACGGGCTGCCCATTGCAGCGCGCCAGGGCGTAACACGCCTGTCCCGACTATCCGGCTATCCCTTTCAGGATTTCCGGTAACTGACGATATTCGCTGCACACCGCATCGGGGGTGTGACCATCGAGGGGTCGATCTTTCACGACGGTCAGCAGAACGCCCCGTGCGCCGACCGCGTGGGGGCCGCCGATGTCATTGTGGGGACGGTCGCCAATGTGGACGATATCCCGAATGTTCACGGAGAAGGCGTCGGCGACAGATTCGAATACCCGGGGATGGGGCTTGGAATGGCCCAATTCATCGGAGAACACGAAATGGTCGAAATAGGGCAGCATGCCTGCCCCGTCGAGCAATTTGCGGAGGTTGGTGCCGGGGCTGAAGATGGTATCGGATACGATGGCGAGGGGGTACGTCCCGTGGATGGCCTGGAGGGCTTCGAGGGCACCGGGCGCGGGATCGGGGCTGAATTCGAGTTCCATGTCCTCATGGATTTGCACCAATTCCGCAAAATCCGCCTCGGGGAGCGTGCGCCCCAGGCCATTGAGGAGAATTTCCAGCCGCTCGGCCACACTCATGGTCACATGGAGGTCGTGCCACACCTTGCGATAGGCGGCATCGGCCACGTTGTAGGCCAAATCGACCTTATCCCGGTCGATGGGGGCCTGACGGAGGAGATAATCGTGAACTAACTGCCGGCGTTCAACGGGTTTAGGGGGACGGCCGGCGGCTTTTCGCTTGGGCTCGTCGGTTTCGTCGCAGAACAGACAGTCCCACAGGTCGAATGTAACTGCACCAATGGGACGTTTTATCATGTTTGCCTACCTCGTTGGGGTGTGGTTGCTTACAGAATGCTCACATCGAAACGGAAATTATTGCTGAAGACGCTGAAAGCGTGGCAGCGGCCATGGCTGGCGTGACTATGGGACGGTGCGCGACGCGGTCCCATCCAGGAAGGGGAGGGGTCCCACGGGGAGATCCTATCATATGGATCTGGAGTAAGACAATAATAAGGCCAACTCAGTTGGCCCGGCAACCCTACGAGGTCGAAGGGTCACGGACAGATTCAAGTAATAATAAAGGGAATATCGATAAGTTACCCGACCCGGCACTACCAGATCGGGTAATATGGCTCGTTCATCGTTGCAGTCGTAGCGTGCGGACCTGGAAGGGCGTGAAAGTGATCTTCAGGCCCTGGGCGCCCACGGACATCACGCTTTCGTCGTCCTCCATGCAATTGGTCTCAACGACGCCGGTAACCCAGGTCGGGAGCTGGAGGGTGTGGTGACTGTGCCAGCCGTGGGCTTCAAAAAGGCGCACAATAACGGTGCTGTCGTCTTCGGCCTTCTTTACGGCGTCGATGACCACGTTTACGCCGTCGATGGACAGAAAGGATGGTGCGACGTCCGCGGTACCTTTTCGCGCCTTTGAAACCCGTTCCTGTAGGGGCGTATTCAATTCGTAGCCTTCGCGGACCAGTCCTGCGCTGAAATCGCCTGCGTGGGGCAGGAGGCTGTAGGTGAAGCGGTGGGTCTGGTTGATGTCGGCGTGGAGTCCGGGGTTGGTGGTGGCCCGGAGCAGGCTGAGACGCATGACATTTTTGTGGACGTCGTAGCCGTATTTGCAGTCATTGAGCAGGGCGACACCGTAGTTACCTTCGGAGAGATCCGCCCATTTGTGGGCCGAGACTTCAAAGCGTGCGAAGTCCTGGGGCATGTTGCGGTGGGTGGGCCGCTCGATACTGCCATATTGGATTTCGTAACGGGCTTTTTCGGAGCGGACCGCGACAGGGAAAGCGACTTTGAGGAAGACGTTGTTTTCTGCGCCCCATTCGATGGTCGTTTCGAAATCGATACGGGCGGAATCGGCCGTGACGATGATGTCCTGAGTAAGTAAAGATTTGCTGATGCGACGTTGTTGACGGAGGACGGTGCGGACGGGCCCGTGCTCGACGATTTCATTCTGGAGTAATTCGCCGTCGACGACGAGGGGTTTGTCTTCGTAGAAAATATCGAGATCCCACGAATCGCCCGTGCTGGCCATTTTATCTTCATAGAGAATGAACTGGTTGCCCGTGCTTCCCGTGGCGAGGACCTCGCGGTTTTGGGCTTTGTCGACGACGCGACAGAGCCGTCCCCGCTTATCGAAGGTGAGCTTGAGCAGGTCATTTTCCAGGGTTGCCGGGGAGGCTTTCTCTATCGGTATTTCTTCGCCCGGCTCCAGGGAAAAAACACCGTGGCCCATGGCGGGGACGGTTCCACGAAAACGGAGGTAGCCATCGATGCCCCGCTGCACGGGAAGCGCCTTACCCACGTTATCGCGGGCCACGAGGGAACGGTCCTTCAATTCATCAATATCAGCGACGGTGATGGTGTCTTCCCGTTCCCAACTCAGGCTACTGAAGGCAAGGACGTTTGTGGCACTGGCGGAGCCGGAGACCTTTTGCGTGATGTAGGCCAATGCGTCTTCGAGGACTGTATCTACGGTGGAAAAAAGTTCCGTAAACTGGGCCTCCGAATCACGGTAGACTTCGTCGATGGAACTGCCGGGCAAGATGTCGTGAAACTGATTGAGGAGGAGAATCTTCCAGGCACCATTGAGGGCCTTCTGGTCATAGGTCGCGCCGAGGGTCATGGCGACGGTGGACCAGAGCTCGGCCTCCCGGAGGAGCATTTCGGCCTTGCGATTGTTGCGCTTCACAAGGCCCTGGCTGGTGTAGCAGCCCCGGTGCAGTTCCAGATACATTTCGCCCAGCCAGCGGGGCAGCTTGGTGGATTCCTTTTCCAGGCGCTCAAAGAATTGCAGGGCCGACATGGCTTCGAGACGGGGCATGCCGTCGAAGTTCTCATAGCGCTTGTGTCGTTCCAACTGGGGCCGGGCCGGGCCACCACCGCCGTCTCCATGGCCAAAGGGCAGGGCCTGGATGGGACTGCGGTCGCGCTCGGTGTAGTCGTGGGCACCGGAGCGGATAAGCCAGGGCTCCAGCTTTGAGCTGTATTCTTCGGCGGGCATGTAGTGGGCGAGCACCTGGCTGCCGTCGATGCCTTCCCAGTGAAAGGAGTTGTAGGGGAATTTCACAAACTGATTGAGGGCCAGCTTGGCGGTAAAGAAATAATCGATGCCGCTGCGTTTGAGTATTTGGGGCAGGGCGGCCGAGTAACCAAAGACATCGGGCAACCAGAGCACTTTGGATTCCACGCCGAACTCGTCGCGGAAAAAACGGGTGCCAAAGAGGAGTTGGCGCACGAGGCTTTCGCCATTGGGGATGTTGCAGTCGGGCTCGACCCACATGGCACCGTCGGCAATCCAGCGTCCCTCCTGAATGCGTTCCTTCGCCCGCTTATAGAGGCTGGGATAGGTGTTTTTGACGAACTCATAGAGATGGGGCTGACTCTGGATGAAATTAAAGTCCGGGTACTCTTCCATGATCTCCAGCACGTTGGAAAAGGTGCGCCCACTTTTGCGGACACTCTCCGCCAGGGGCCATTTCCACGCCACGTCGATGTGGGCGTGGCCCATGGTCGCCATGACGGGGGCCGCACCGCCTGCTTTCGCCGCGAGGATGGGCTGGAGGCGCTTCGAGACAGCCCGGGCCTGTTGGCTGAGTTCATCGTCGGTGGGGTCGCCATAGTCGAAGAGGTCGACGGCTTCATTGAGGGCAAAGGCAACTTGTGCGCAGCGGGGGTCGTCTTCCCGGGGCGTAAGATAGGGCTTGCCGGTCCAATCACAATGGACCGTCGGGTCAATCATGTCGAAGAGGGCCGAGAGATCCCAAAAGGCATCCCATACCTCCCGATTGCACACGGCCACTTCGGGCTGATGCATGGTGCGCACTTCGAAGGCCCCCAGCCGTGCGTTGGCACCGGCCTCCACATAGAGGTCAAGTTTTTCGCCGCCCGTCGCCTTGGGGAAGAGCATGTATTCCTTCCGCGTCCAGCAGAGTCCCTGAACGGGTTCGCCGTCGCGAAAGATGAGACATTCGCTGTTTTCCAAATCGAGAAGGAGCTTAACACAACGACCTTTCATCGATTTGGGTACGGTAAAACGCAGGCGAAACCAGGCCGAGCCCCAGTTTTCTCCCCAACGAAAGCCAGCGGACACGGGGGTGTAGTGCAGCTTTTGGGCCTCGGTGAGGGTCAGGTGATCCATGGTTTCGGTAACAGTAACGTCGGCGATGGCTTCCCGTTGGGGATAGATAAAACGGGACTTAATCTCGGCGATGCGCTCTTTAACTTTTTTCAGATAGAGGGCGTCGCGACGTTGGATGCTGGCTTTGGCCATGGGATGCTCCTGGATGGGATGGGGATTTGATGAGCCGGTAGTCTAGCGGTAAGTCGGGGTGGAGATCGAGGCGTTGGGGAAAGGCGTTGGGGACGGCCCCGACCTAAACGACCACCGTGTATTTCGACATCATCTTTGGCACCAAGACGAGGGCGTCGCTTCGGCATGGTGGGCGAGGTCGGTGCAGTCCCCGGTAGAGCCCCGATCGGAAAGGGGCGTTGCAGTTCCCGTTGTTGGGGTGACACGTGTTGGGGGCTTTCGGTAGTATGCGTCTATCAGGCGTATTCGTTTTAACCCCGTCGGGAGTGTTTGTTTTGAACTATGTTTTTTCGTTGCTGACCGTAATTGCTGTTGCCTCCACCACATTTGCCGAAGAGCTTCCGCCCAATAGTGCGGTGAGCACCTATCTTGAGCGCAATCTGGAAACGGTGGATCCGCAGATGGCGTGGTCGGCGACTTCGGTGGCGGAACACGAGGCATGGCGGGCTCCCTTTCGCGCGAAGGTGATGGAACTGCTGGGGGAATGGCCGACGAAGGTGGCGTCGGACGTGCGGTGGGATGACGCGGACGTGTTGGAGACGGACACGTTCCTTCGCCGTAAGGTCCACGTGCGTACCGAAGAAAACTATTGGGCACCCGCCTATTACTACACACCGAAAAACGTGACGGGGAAACGGCCCACCATCCTTTGCTTTCATGGACACAGTGGCATACTCCCCTACATCCGTGAGGGGTCGGACGAGCAGAAGGCCAAGGGGGAGATGCATCACCTCGATTATGCGCCCTATTTTGCGGAGCATGGCTATGCCGTGCTGGCGGTGGTGCAGCGGGGGTGGAATGAGACGGCGAGCGACAAGCCCCACAGTTGCGAGCGTTTGAGCCGTGCGGGCTTTCTGGTAAACCGTACGCCTATCGGTATGCGTGTCTGGGATGCCATGCGGCTGGTGGATTTTCTGGAGACCCAGCCGGAAGTGGATTCGGAGCGTATTGCCAGTGCAGGCCTTTCGGGGGGCGGAACGACGTCGTTGTTCTTCTCGGCGCTGGATGATCGCGTGAAGGCGTCCATCGTGGCGGGCTATTTCTGCACCTTCCGGGATTCGATTTATAGCATCCGTCACTGCATCTGCAACACGATTCCAGGTGTGATGAATTACGGTGAGATGAGTGATGTGGCGGCCCTGATCGCACCACGACCGGCCCTCGTGATCAGCGGCACGAAGGACGAGATATTCCCCATTGACGCCACGCGGGAAGCCTATGCGACGCTTTCGCGCACCTATGAGGTGTTGGGTGCCGGTGAGAATCTGGAGAGCGATTTCTTCGAAGGGGTCCACGAGTGGAGTAATGGGAAGACGCTACCGTTTCTGGCGGCGCACCTGGGCAAATAGATTTGGTTCATGGGCAATTAATGGGTACCCCACTAAGACTCACTCCGCCAAAACAAACGGAACCCACCAATCGTGCCGCGCGATCCGGTATTTCCGGTCGAAGATGCGCCGCAGGAGGATTCGTGCGCGGATTAGGAGGTATGACTACGTCTCCACATCAAGGCCAAGCACAAGCACAATGCTCTATTCCCAATGACCTCTTGAAGACTTCCCACAACTACATAGATCCCAACGACGTCCCACAGCCCCTTCGCACGAACTGGAGTACCAGATCGCGCGGCACGTCCATGGTTTGTAATTCTAGCTGCAAAAGGTTGGGTAACGACATGGTTTACAAGAACTCATCGAGCGATCCTTTTACCTCCGCCACTGGTAATAAAGAATAAATCATCCCCACCGATTGCCCAAGAACCCTGGTTTTGACGGGGTCGGGGCTTCGCGTCCCGACTTTTTGAATCGGTCAGGTGACGGTGCCTTCGATGTGGGCGCGGAGTACGTTGCGCACCAGGTCGCGGTCGGCCCGTTCGATGCCTTCCACGATGAGGTGGTGTTCACGGATGGCCCGCTGGGCATCTTCGCTGGGCTTGGGGTCGGCAATGGTGGAGGCGAGGAAATAGTCGGACAGTACCCGGTGCATGCCGGCGATGAGCTCGTTGCCCGTCATATCCAGAAAGAGGCAGTGAAAGGCCAGATCGACCTGATCGGCATCGGGACTGTGGCCATGGACCCGGGCGATTTTTTCGAAATCCTCGGCGCGGCGACGTAGTTCGACCATTTGCGCCGGGGTCGCGTTGGGTACGGCAAGGTCCACGGCACCCACTTCCAACACGTAGCGGAGCTGGGCGAGGTTGGTGAGGGCCTGCGAGTTGGCACCCCGGCCATAGAGGGGCACCCATCGCTCCATTTGCTCCACGGGGTCGGGCCGGTCAATGAGGAGCCCTTTCCGCTGGCGGCTCTTCAAGATACCCATGGCCCGGAGCTGGCTGAGGGCTTCCCGCGAAATGCTGCGGGAGACGGCGTAATGTTCGGAGACTTGATCGCCGGTCATGAACAATTCGCCTTCCTGTAAATCGGAGGCAACAATATCGGCGTGAATGCGACTGGCGAGGGTATTAGCCAGGGTATCACTATTGGGTTCGGGAGTGTTCATGGGCGAATAATACCAATTTTTTCTTGACTGAGCAAGCTATTTTGGCTATTTTAGATAGAATTGGATTAAAAAGTCATACTTTAAAAGAAAGGGCGCAATGTCTACTCCCAAAGTTGCCGGAATCATACCGGCACGATATGGTTCGTCCCGATTGCCGGGAAAGCCCCTGAAGATGATAGGCACCAAGACGATGATCGAGCGGGTCTATGAGCGTTGTCTCATGGCGGAGCTCCTCGATTTTGTGGTGGTCGCTACGGACGACACCCGCATTATGGAGGCTGTCGAGGCCTTCGGCGGGCGTGCGGTAATGACCAAGGTGGACCACCTCAGTGGCACCGACCGACTTGCCGAGGCGGCGGCCCAACTGGATGCCGATATCATTGTGAATATCCAGGGGGACCAGCCCTTTGTGGACCCGGTGATGATCAGCGAGGGGGTACAGCCGTTGCTGGACGATCCGACGCTGGCGATTTCGACCTTGATGTATCCCATCAAGCGGGCGGAAGACCTGGCGGATCCTGGTGTGGTGAAGGTGGTGACGGATTTGGACGGCAATGCCCTGTATTTTTCCCGTTCCCTGATTCCCTATCCCCGGGAAACTATCGAACACGGGGTATATGAACATGTGGGCCTCTACGTGTATCGTAAAGAGACCCTGTTGAAGCTTGCGGACCTGCCACCGACTATACTGGAGCGGGTCGAGTCCCTCGAACAGTTGCGCTGGTTGCAGCACGGCCTGCGCATTCACGTCCGTGAGACGGGGTGCACCGATCAAGCCTTCAGTGGACTGAGTGTGGATACGGCGGAAGATCTGGCCCGTGCCGAAGCGTTACTCAACGAACGGGGTGCGGTGTAGCCGAAGTTTTCTGTGGCCAGTTGGTCGCATAGAAAAATAATTATTGTCGGGATCACGAAACCAATTACGAAGTACCTACGAAGGTATACGCCCATCAATGTTGTGCAGGGCGTGTGCCGAGGAGAACACCATGAAGATAGATCCCGAGACTATGGCAGGCCTGATGGCCAAGCTCGACGAGACCATGCAGGCCCGCGTCAACAAGACGGTGGACGCAATCGTCACGGCCAAAGAAAAAGGCGGTAAGGTGGCGGTGGTGACCGGAAGCGGTCCCAATATTCACGAAGGGGTGACCACCATGATCGCGGAGCTCATGCGGGTGGGGGTCATCGACGGGGTCACGACAAGTTCGGCGACCATCTCCCACGAAATGGGGGGGACCCTCGACAAGGTCAAGCGCTGCAATGGAAAAGCGCTCGGTTTGGATCCCTTTCTCTTGCCCCGAGGCCATGACTTTGAATTGACGGAAATGGATCCCCATGTGTTGGCCCAGATTGAGGCCCACATGCCGGTGGAATATGCGTTGATAGAGTCACTCAAGAAAGCGGAAGGTCGCACGATTATCAAGGCGGCCGGTAATCTGGGCTATCCTGTGGGGCTTTGGATTGAGCATCTCTCGTGGGAAATTATGGCATTGGCGAAGAGTTACGGCGCGAGCTTTGAAGAGATTGCTGGCCTGGGTGCCGACGAGCGCACCATGATCGGTATTGGCGCGAAAATGGGCCTGCCCGTTATGGTGACCATCCCCCAGTTGATTGGCGGTGGTGCCACGGGGTTGTGTATTGGGGACAGCATCAGCCTGACCGAACGGGCGACGCGACTCGCGCGTATGTTGGCCAGCGCCGATGTCATCATCGAATCGGGTGTGGCCCTTACCCAGGAAATTCACGACGGCCCCTTCGAGCGCTACACGGGCCACGGACTCTGGTCTGCCTGGCACGGCCATTTTTCCTATTCGCTGGAAGGCAAGACGCTGGTGCGCTTCGATTTGGATCCCGCGCTGGAGCAAGTTTATCAGGCGGAGCAAAAGGGGAGTGCGGTCCAACAGGCCATTGCCGACGGTCAGCCCAAGACCAAATTGTTCAAAGTGCCCTTCCGTATGGAGATGTCCGGCTTTGCTCGCCACGAGGGCAGCATTCCCGTCATCGGCGACATTGGTGTCATCTGGCCTCTGGTGGCGTGGAAGCTGCAAGAGCGTCTGGGGCTTGATTTGAAATTCATGTCCTATCCCCAGCAGACCGAAGAAGGCCAGGCCATGCGGGAAATGATTGTGCGTGAGGTGAAGCCCATTGACCGGGAGAAAATGCTCGCGGGACTCAAGGCCCACACGACGGAAAATGCCTGCCGGTGGAATCGGGCCGAATCGGTGCCGGTTCAGGGTGGTTTTTTGGAGGGGTGAGGGGACTGCCTCCGCACCAAAAAAAAGATTCGAATGGAAGTTCTCTCCGAATCCAGACGATATACGTTTAACAACTACATTAACTTCGGTGTGCGAGACTGTACCGGCCGTGTTGGTGACGCCTCACTGACCACGCAAACAAAACGACATGGCGTACTACCGGTACAGTCCCCAATTCGCCTGGGGCGAATTGGATGACAGTCCCGTTGTGACAAGAAAGTGAGCACGATGAAAATCCACTACACTGCGGCAGTCTCCGGCCTACTCGCCCTGTGCAGCCTGGCTCCCGCTGCGCCTCTTTATCAGACCCAGGATATTTTTCCGCCACAGGAAAAGCACACCCATAGCAGCAGCCTGGTGGAAACGCCGGAAGGCAATATCCTGGCCTGCTGGTTTCAGGGTTCGGGGGAGCGCACTGCCGACGATGTGGTGGTCAATGGTGCGCGCCTCAACAAAGGCGACACGGCATGGAGTTCGATTTTCCTCATGGCGGACACGCCTGATTTTCCGGACACCAATCCCGTGCTGTGGATTAACAAGAACGACGAGTTGCGCCTCATCTGGTTTCCCGTGTTGGCCCACCGCTGGGAATGTGGCTACCTCAAGTACCGCATTGCAACGGATTACGAAGGTCCCGGCGCGCCGAAGTGGAGCTGGCAGGATAACATCCACCTGAAGCCGGGCGAAGACTTCGGGCCCATCATGAAGCAGAAGTTCGACGAGATGGGCTTCGACGAAGGCATGTGGGCGGAGTACGCCCGGCCCTACCGCGAAGACCTGGAGAATGCGGCGAAGGACGCCTACAAACGCCAGACCGGATGGATGCCCCGGGTACACCCGACGACCTTGAAGAGCGGGCGGGTGCTCCTGCCACTGTACTCCGATGGATTCAATATTTCTCTCATTGCCATCTCCGACGATGACGGGGCCACGTGGTATTCCAGTGAGCCCCTGGTGGGCGTGGGGCCGACCCAGCCCAGCCTCATCGAAAAGAAAAATGGCACCATTGCGGCCTACATCCGCGACACCGGCGAAGCGCCCTGGCGGATTCAGTATTCGGAATCCAAGGACGGCGGCGTAAGCTGGAGTCCTTCGGTAGATCTCGATATTCCCAATCCTGACTCGAGCCTGGAAGTGATTCAGTTGAAGAGCGGCGAGTGGCTCATGGTTTGCAACGACCTCGCCGACAGCCGCGCCCAATTGACGGCCTACCTCTCCGACGATGAGGGGGTGACCTGGAAATGGAAACGGCACATTGAATCGATCGAATCGGGCGACCACGAATTTTCCTACCCGTCTGTGATTCAAAGCAGGGACGGCAACATACAAATGACCTATACGAGAAAGACCGACGCGGGCAAGACCATCGCCCACACCGTGGTGAACATGGAATGGTTGAAGGGTGAATAGGGACTGCCTTCGCACTACGGACTGGGAACTAGCCTTTGTCTCGTCCCCAGTCTCCGCCTTGCTCGCTCGGAAAAACCTGATCGTTACGTTGGATAGGAAAGAAACTGGTAGGGGTGCCACCCTTACAGACACGAGGTACGAGCGACTTTACGGGTGCAAATGCGCGAGCGAGGCCTGCACCCGTAAGCTCCCCCGCTTCGCTCCTCCGCGTAAGGGTGGCACCCTCGGAAAACTTGTTGTTGACCACATACTGACCGGGACGGTCGGATTGACCTGGCTAATCACCGTTAATCAAACTCGGTGGACATAGTGGACGATGTGGACTTGGTGGACGTTTGGTTACCGTCCACCAAGTCCACAACGTCCACCCTGTCCACAAGAAAGCGAGATCCATGAAGACCCACTACATCGCGGCAGCCTCTTGCCTCATCGCCCTGACCGGCTTCGCCGCCGAGCTCACCCCCACTAAGGTGGGCACCTACCCCCAGGAAATCGGCCATGCCTACACCACCGCCGACGGGCTGCCCAGCGATGAGGTGAATGACGTGGTCGTGGCGGATGACGGCGCGGTATACGCCGGTACCGACGCCGGGGTGGCGCAATGGAATGGCACAGATTGGGCTACCGTGCCAAACACCCCGCCTGGGCCGGTCCATTGTGTCGCCGTTGATAGTCGCCGACTTGCCATAGCCACCGATACAGCGCTGTATATACGTGTTGGCGACAAGGATTGGGAGTCAGTATTCACCTTGACCCATCCCCCAACTTCGCTTTTTCTCTCCGATAATGCCGTGACTTTCGACAGCAACAACGAGATATACTCGAACAATCTCATGGGCGTTCCAATCAAGAGCGATCTCGCCCCACTCCCGGGGATTCATAAAATCGCAGAGGAATACCGCTCGATCGATAGTTACTTTATGGTTGCGGCTACAAAAGGGGGGCTCTACAGTAGCGCAGTGGGCCCTTGGGAGCGCATTTTTCCTGAATCAGGTCAACGTAGCTGGGCGGTTACTAATGCACGCGCGGTTCTTTTTGCCAGCAACGGTGACCTCTGGTTCGCCAGTCCTCAAGGCGTCGGACGACGCTCGGGTCTCACTTGGACCCTCTTCGAAGGCAAAGACGGCCTCCCCTACAACGACTTCACCTGTATGGCCGAAGGGCCCGAAGGCGAAATCTGGTTTGGCACCACCAAGGGCGCCATTCGCTATGACGGCACTAATTTTGACTATCGCGAAGGCAAACGCTGGCTACCGGACAACGACGTGCGGGATATTGCCGTAGCATCCAATGGGGACGCCTGGTTCGCCACGGCCAAGGGTGTGGGCCGCATTGAGCGACGTCCCATGACGTTGGCGGAAAAGGCGAAGTTTTACGAAGACGAAATTGATAAATACAATCGGCGCACGCCCTATGGCTATGTGGTGTGGGCACCGCTGGGTGTGCCGGGCGATAAATCCACGGCCCGTCGTCGTGATGATGACAACGACGGTCAGTGGACCGGGGAATATGGCGCGGCGGAATGTTTTGCCTATGGGGCTAGCAAAGACCCGAAGGCTAAGGAGCGGGCAACGGCGGCGTTTGAAGCACTCCGTTTTCTCAGTCAGGTCACCCAGGGTGGTGAGCATCCCGCACCCAAGGGCTTTCCTGCGCGTTGCATCTGGCCGACCGATGACCCCTGGAATCCCAATGAAGACCCCGCCTATTCCGTGGCCCATCAGGAAGAAGAACAGAAATCCGATTCGCTATGGAAAGTCATCACACCGCGCTGGCCCACGAGCGCAGACGGCAAATGGTACTGGAAGTGCGACACGAGTTCGGATGAGCTGGATGGTCACTATTTTCTCAATGCCTGTTACTTCGATCTCGTCGCCGAGACGGAAGAAGAAAAAGCCCGGGTGGCGGCGGTCGTGCGCGATATGACCGACCACCTGATTGACCATGAGTTTAAACTCGTGGACCACGACGGTAAGCCCACGCGCTGGGCCCGGTATGGACCCGACACGGTCAATGGCGATCCTAACTTCTGGCCGGAGCATGGCCTGAACTCTATGAGCATGTTGTCGTATCTGCGCACAGCGGCCCATGTGACGGGCGACGAAAAATACAATGCCGTCGCCGACGACCTCATCGAGAATCATGGCTACGCCATGAATTCCATGTTCCCCAAGTATCAAAAGGGTCCGGGGTCCTTCGTTCAGTTCGACGATGAAATGGCCTTCATGAATTACTACAATCTCCTGGCCTATGAGACCAACCCCAAGGTCCGCGAGATGATGGCGCTGAGCTGGCGGGACTACTGGGATATAGAAGTCTTCGAGCGCAACCCCTTTTACAACTTCGCCTTTGCGGCGCGCTGCACTGGAGCTACCTTTACCTCACCCTGGGGAACACGAGATCTCACGCCGGACCAAATCGCGATTGATGACAGTGTGGACACGCTGAAACGCTATCCCATGAACCTCATCAACTGGAGCCAGACCAACAGCCACCGTCTGGATATCCTGCCCCTTTCGCCCGTCGTCCGTGAAGGCGACGAAGCCAAGGGAAAAGGATATGGTCCCGACGGCAAGGTGTTGCCCATTGACGAGCGCTTCCAGCATGTGTGGAGTGACGACAGTTGGGAATTGGACACCGACGGCACGGGCAATCAACTGGCGACCGGTATGCCCTTTTTGTTGGGTTACTACATGGGCCTCTATCACGGGTACATTTTGGAGTAAGGGACGCGCGTCTACGAAGAATGGAACTCGAATGTCATTCTTATAATTTCTACCGAGCGTTTCGTGCCACGCGATCCGGTTTAAGCCGGTTCGTGTGCGGTGTTAAGGATAGTCTTCGGGCGGGTGTGGGCACGCCCGCCTGAATAAGAAGTTACAAAAATTGTTGAGCGTTCCTTCATACACACGAACCGACGTTGTCGGATCGCGTGGCACGGGTAGTCTTTATTGCAGCCCCTTGGAGATCGCGTTGGGTATGCCAACCGACCGACCTGACATACTGCCGGTACAGTCCCAAATTCGCCTGGGGCGAACTGGTTGACAGTCCCGGTGAATGGATTAAGGAGATAGCGTGTGGCCATACATCAAAAAGTTGTCGTCGTTGCTTTTGTATTGGGAGCCCTCGCCATGCCGCTGACTGCCCAAGAGCGGCAACTCCCCTTCACGCCCAAAAACCACGACTTGGATGGGACCCATAACTTCTCTGCCGATGACCGGTTTCTCGTCTACGATACCCGGGGTTTCGCGGGGCCGGGCATTGACAATTCCCAGTCCATCGAAAAGGTGGCTGTCGCTACGGGCAAGGAAATGGTCCTCTATCGCCCGAAGGAAATCCTTACGGGCCCCGAAGGCATGGCGGCACCGGGCGTGGGGGCGCCTTATTATTCGGTGGCCGATGATGTGGTGGCCTTTATTCATGGACCCATGGTGGAGGATGTGGCGGAGCGGGGTTACTACGGGAAAAACAATCGCAACGGCATGGAAGTGCGGGCGGATGGATCGGGGGCCTGGCGTTGGCTTGACGGGCGGGATGTATCGGTGGGGGAGACGACTCCCGGTGCCCATCGGGGCGGCACCCACGACCACGAATACACCACCGAGGGCTCACGCATTGGTATCACCTATGATGACTTTCTTCTTCCGGAATATGACCGCACGATAGGCTATCTCGAACGTCACGATAAGGCACCGGGCGAGGCTTCCCATTATTTTGCGCTACTGGTGCCCGTAGTTAAAAAAGGCACGTCGAAGGCCTGTGAAATCGAGCGGGCCTGGGGCGACAACTGGGTCGACGAAAAAGGGACCATGCGGGCCTTCATCGGCAAGGTGCGTACTGCGGACGGGGTGGCCTATGAGCAGTCTCTGTTCGTGGTGGACGTTCCTGAGACGGTAGACATCACCACGGCGGATTCTGGCTCGGGCGCGCGCTTTCCCGGTCCGCCTGAGGGTACGACCATCCGTCGTCTCACGAAGGGTTTCGCCGACGGCATCGTTCGGTGTCACGAACCAACGAAACGCATTGCCTACTATGGTGGTGAAGTGGACGGGCTGAGACAGATTTTCGTCGTAGCGGCTTTTGGGGGCGAGGCCAACCGTGACCCCGCCATGCGCCCTGTGCAGGTGACAAATTTTCCGAATGGTGTGACGGGTGGATTGCGTTGGGCTCCCGACGGCACGGCCATTGCCTGCATCGTCGACAATGGTGTGGCGGTGGTTTCGCTGGTGGAGAATGACGGAGACTTTGGGAAGGTGGCCTTCCTAACACCACGTAGCGACGCTCCCGAACGACTTAATCTTGTCTGGTCGCACGATGGTAAGTTCTTAGCCTTCAACAAGCGGGTTGAAACGAAGGGCGAGGCGGGAGACGTTGTGAAGAGCTTCGAGGGGCAAGACTTGCTACAGGTATTTCTGGTGGATGGGCAACGTTGAGCGGCAGGGTTAGCTGGATTGTGGGACGGGTGAGACCAGTAGGACCGGTGGGACCGTAGTTTAGCGTCAAGACAATGAAATGTATCGAAGTGGCGGACTGGGTTCATCAGTCACCCGGGAGTTACACCCAGACAGCCTGCGAATGGCGTCCCACCGGTCTCACCCGTCCCACAGGTCCCAATTGCGCGACCATACACCCACAGCGGAGTTGTCCCGTGTTCTCGCATCGTGCGCACCCCTGTTGACCGGGCCAGTCGAATGTCTCCGCTGTCTTTGCGGTGGGTAGGAAAACCCACCTTCCGAAGGATCGTACGCAACTCTTCAGTTATACATAAAATAAGCGGTGGCTTTGCAGTCATTGTCGACTTTGATGCGGACCCAGTGGGCGCTGTAGCCGTCGGGGAAGACGTGGTGCTGGTAGCCCTTTGCCGGGATTTCGTAGGTGTCATACCACTTCCACGAGCCATCACCAAGGAAATCGACCTCCACGCGGAAGCGTACGGTTTCGTCGCTGTCGTGGGTAAGGTGGAGGACTTTCTTGTCGAAGCCCGTCATGAGGAAGGGGTCGGAAACCGAATCAGCGCGAAGAGGCGTTTCCCACCAGGGGCCGCCCCAACCTTTGGGTTTACCCATTTGCCACAGGTCGTCGATGTTGCCAAACCAGAATCCCGATTGGGGCTGGCCTACGGCGTTATCGGTCTGGTCGCCGGCCATCACGAAGAGGCCCCGCCAGTAGCAGAAGTCGGGCACAATGCGGAGATGGGTGCTGATGGGACGGATGCCCCAGAGATGACCGTCGTAGATCATGGGCGGCAATTCGTAAAACATGCCGTGGACGTCCATGAGGTACCGCTCGGTCTGGGCCTCACGGATGCGCATCCATTCCGTATTCCAGGTGTGGTCAAAGGCGTGGCTTGCCTTGGGCAGGAGGTAGCGGGTCCATTTGCCCTCGTGGAGTACCCGGAGGATGACGGAGGATTTGTCCCAACCGACGGCGAAGAGGGTGTTGCCATAGCGTTTGCCCGGGGCGGGATTCTGTTTGCCCGAAACTTCTACAAAGGGGTTGCGCTCAAGGATGGACCAACTGGTGCCGTCGAACTGGGCGAGGCAGCCACTTGCCCGGCGGCCGAGGAACTCCGGTTCTTCATAGGTGTTGTTGGCGACGATGAGCCGGCCCTGGGCGGTGTGGGCCCCTTTAAAGTGGGGTTGGCCCTGGATGCCGAGTTCCACGGCGAGGTCATAGAGTTCGGTGGCTTCAAGGGAGCTCAGGTCGACCTCGAAGAGTTTGCCTTCCATGGTGAGGAAGTAGGCCATGGTCTCCGGGGACACCAAATGGCGGGCCGTCGCGGTGAGTCGGTGGGTTTTCAGGGCCTCGATGGTGCGCACGTTGCCGTCGGGGTCGATGGCATGGGGCCCGATGATGGCTTGCTGGGTTTCCCAATGGACCATGCGGTTCGCGAACGTGCCCGTGACCGATGCCGGATGCTTCTTCATGGTCATGTCATCGGAGATTTCGTAAAGTCCGATACCCTCGCCCTTGATGTGGGCGACGTAGCCGATGGCCCAGAGCTTGTTGGCCCAGGGGATGAGGGCGCCGATACCGGTTTCTGTGGTGCTGCCCACCCCGTCGGCGAAAACAGTCATCTTGGGAAAGACGCCGCCGATGGAGGCTGATTCCGGGGCCTGTGCGGCGAGGGAATGGGGAAAAAGTGCGGCAATCGTGCCCAAAACGGTCAAAACGACGGAACGGCCCATCAGAACTCCCTCTAAAGTGCGGTTATGACATGTTTCGACGTTGAAGATACGGGACCATACGCCTGATGTGCAAACAACGAAGATTTAGCGTGGTCCGTTGACGTGACACCGATAGGGGGGCTCTTGTATCCTACTCTCCGAATGCGAAAGGGCCTCCAATCGGGTTGCGCGATGATCACGTGCCCGTTTTTCATGTCGACGGGGGCGTAAATACCATTAGAAAGATGTCATGGCAATTCGTAAGTGGATTGGGTTGGTTCTTGGGCTGACATTTGCCTATGCACTATGCCGATACGTTGTATTCGGCGATGTGGCTTGGGTTAATGTGCCTTTATACGTGTCCAACAAGGCAATTTCGTGGAGTGGCGTCATTTTCTTTGGGATGTCGCTCCTGGCCCGGGAAAAGACCCGGCGGCAGGCCTACGGAACGGTGGCCGCAGCGGCAATCGGGGCTCACCTGGTCATGTCCCTTATGGTGTTGAACCCCAACTACTTCGGAAAGTTTTACGGTCCGGGTGGGCGGCTCAATGGCGTGGGGGAGTTGTCCATGCTCGCCGGCGTCGTGGGACTACTTTATCTGGGGGGACTGTTTGTTAAGAATCTGACTGGATCCACCGGGAATGGATCGTCCCTTCGTGCTGGATGGGGGCGTATGGTGCTGTGGTTCGCGGTGCTTCACGTGGGCATCATGGGTTATGGGGGCTGGCTCAAACCCGAAACCTGGCCGGGCTATCTGCCTCCAATTACGCTCTGGTCCTTTCTCATGGCGCTGGGCTTCCTTTTTTTACGCAGCCGAAAAACAGGTACCTGATTTTCGGATTTAATCACAAAAAAGGTCGGTCATTTCCAAAGGAATCGCCATGCCGGTTCTTGGGGCTTTTTGATGCTTATTGTCAATAATATTCTGTTGCGTCGACATAGGCATGATTTGGGGGCGCAGGGAAATAACCGCGGGAATTTTATGGAATTTGTACCCGTAACCTCTTTCTATACCATAGGTTGCGCTTGTATTTCAGACCGGATCCAGACTTACCTCTCGTTTCTTCTTACGCTTAGATCAACGGTACTTAAGAATTGTTTGGGTTGGTCGATGTAAATAATGCGGTTCGTGTTATGAGTTTTTTTAATGTACAATAGTACTGATTGTAAATATTTAAAATGCCGCATTTTGGGGAGTTGTTTTTCAGATTGCATACCTTCCTTTACGGTTGGCTGCCGATGTGGTAGCATGAAACGGTTCAGATCTTGTTCCGGTGGCAGGAGCTTAAGGGTCGGTTGCGTTTGTATGCAGCAGCAACTCGTCTATGTGTGTGCATATTCAACAAGGACGTCTTGATGAGAGTTGAGCGACGCAGCCGCCGTGTCCAATTGCGGTTGAAATATATTGCCTCCACGTTAATCATTGCATTTGGGATGGCAAGTATAAACTTGGCGGCTACTGCGGCATCGTTGCCCCTGGTTGCGCAGATCATTGCGCCCACGGTTTACGGAGCCACGACGGGCAACGCCTCTCCCTCGCCTGCACTTACGTTTCCGGCGATCTCTCCGGCAAACTCGACCCCCCCGGACAGCCACGGAGCCGTCGGGCCCACCCATATCTTGACCCAGACCAACGACGCCTCACAGGTCCATGATCGCAATGGTAACCTGGTCGCATCGGTGGGTATCAAGAGTTTCTGGTCAGGACTCGGGGTGACCGACGTTTTTGATCCTAAGGTCGTTTATGATCCCCACAACAACCGATTTGTTGCCGTCGCCTGCGCCCAACGGCGTTCGTCCGCGTCTGGCATGCTATTCGGTATATCTGAGACAACCGACCCTACGGGTAACTGGCACTTGTGGTTGCTGGACGGCGACAACAGTAATCAAAACTGGGTGGACTATCCCAACCTTGGTTTTACGGCGGGGCGCATCAGTTTTACGGGGAATATGTTCAAGATTTCCGACGACGGATTTGCGGGCGTCAACATCTGGTCGATTGACACGGCGAGTGCCATGGATGGTGGCAGTCTTACCATGCAACTCATCTATGTCGCCAGTGCAGGTGGGTCATTGGTGCCCGCCCTTACGTATGATGCGGCAGAATCGACACAATTTATTATCCGAACGAGTACGGCGAACATTTTCGGCAATGGTTACCTTCAACTCTACACCCTGAGCGGGAATATTGGTTCCTTAAACTTCACGACCAGTGCGTCTACGACGGCGGGATTGCCGTGGAGTATATCGGTACCCAATGCTAAACAGGGGGGTACGTCGGCACTCATCGAAACCAACGACTCCCGACTTCAAGGTGCCGTCGTGCGAAACGGAAAATTGTGGGCTACCCATACCGTAAGTATGAGCACGACGGTGCGGGACCACGCGGCCGTAAAGTGGTGGAAAGTTAATGTGCCCAACGGTGATCTGAGTCAGGATGGGTTTATCGAAGATGTCGATGGTGCAGGCAATTTCAATATAAACACGGGGAAACACTATTATTTTCCCTCCATTGCGGTTAATAAAAACGACGAGGTCATGATCGGATTCTCGGGATCATCCGGCCTGGACTTTGCTGGTGCTTACTATGCGTTTCGTAGCCCCTCCTATGGTGCAGGCCTGTTCGACGTGCCCGTACGATACCAGGCGGGTATTGGCACCTACTCCGGTCCACGTTGGGGTGACTACAGCCATACGGTTGTTGATCCATTAGACGACACAACCTTCTGGACGGTTCAGCAGTATGCCACCGGCGGTAACAAGGGCGGCAACGCCTGGGCTAAAGTCGGGGAAGTAGCGGGCGATGCGACGCCACCTACATTAAATTCGGCGTCGGCCCCCAATGACAGAACCGTGCGAATAACGTTCAGCGAGACGATGACGAATAACGCGGCATTGGTCACGGCGGGTTCGTATACCTTCACGGGTGGTTTGACCGCCAGTGCAGTAACTCGGGTGAACGGAACCCAAGTGGATGTTACGGTCAACGAGATGAACAACGGAGCGAGCTATACCGCTACCGTGAGTACCAGTGGGCCGACGGACTCAGCGGGTAACACACTGAGCAGCGGATCCAATACGGCTGCATTCACCGGAATTGGAACTGCCCCGACGGTTATAATTGGCCAAACCACGTCGAACCCGACCAATGCGAACTCAGTGGTTTTCAGTGTCGTCTTCAGTGAGTCAGTAGGTAGCACGTTTACCATTGCGGATGTGACTGTAACGGGATCCCTGGCCAGCGGCGCAACACGTTCACTGGGTGGTGCTGATCCGTCCTTCAGCGTTACGGTAACGCCCTCCAATCCGGATGCGGAAGGCACTTTGGGAATCAGCATCGGCACGGGCGTGAATGATAGTGCCGGCAATACCTTCGGCGGGGCCAGTGCGCCGACCAACTTTACGGTGGACAATACGGCACCGGCCGTGAGCGTGACGGCCCTCTCCACGAATGACGCGACGCCGCCGCTGACAGGTAGCACCAACGACAACACGGCGACCATTTCGGTGACCGTATCGGGCCAAACCCGTACGGCGACCAACAACGGTAACGGCACATGGACGGTGCCCGACAATTCCCTAACGACACTGGGTAACGGCACCTTCAGTGTGACGGCGACGGCAACGGATCCTGCGGGTAATTCGACGACCGATAGTACCAGCAATGAACTTACAATCGACTCGACGGTGCCCATTGTCACTGTCAATTCCCTGACGACCAAGGACAAGACGCCGCCGCTGACCGGTACGGTGAACGAGACCGACGCCACCATCCTGGTTTCCGTCAGTGGACAAACGCGATTCGGTACCAACAATGGCAACGGGACCTGGACGTTGGCCGATGGTAGCCTGAGTACCCTGGCCGATGGCACCTACAATGTTGCCGTTACGGCCACCGATCCCATCGGCAATATTGGCACGGACGGCACCACCAACGAGTTGATAATCGACAGTGTAGCACCGGTAGTCACGGTGACATCCCTTATAACGAAAGACACCCGTCCTCCGTTGAGCGGAACGGTCAGTGATCTTAGCTCGCCGGTAACGGTAAACGTGAATGGCATAAGCTACACGGCGACCAACAATGGCAACGGCACGTGGACCCTGGCGGATAATGCCATCACCCCGGCGCTCGCTGCAGGCACCTACAATGTTGTGGCGTCTTCGACGGATGGGGCGAATAATACGGGTACGGATGGCACCTCCAACGAATTGACCATCGATCTGACGGCACCGGTAGTTACCGTGACCAACCGCACGACGAAAGACACGACGCCCTCCCTGAGCGGCACGATCAACGATATGGGGGCCACCTTGAGTGTGGCCGTAGGCGGCCAGGTCCGGGCTGCGACCAACAACGGCAATGGCACCTGGACCTTGGCAGACAACGTCATTTCACCTGCCCTTGCGCAAGGCGCCTACAATGTTGTGGTTACCGCCACCGACGTGGCCGGCAATTCGTCCACCGACAGTACGAATAACGAACTTGTTATTGATACGACGGCACCCACGATTACCGTCACCGCACTGGCGAACCCCACCAACGACAACACCCCGCCCCTGAGCGGATCGGTGAATGATGCGACCGCGACAATTTCGATCACGGTGGGCGGTCAGACTAAGACGGCAACAAACAACGGGACGAGCTGGACCCTGGCAAACGGTGCGCTGAGCGCCTTGGCCGACAATACCTACAACGTTGTTGCGACGGCGACCGATGCTGCAGGGAATGTGGGCACGGACGGTACCTCCAACGAATTGACAGTGGACACCGTCGCACCGACGATTGGGGTCAACACACTTTCGACGACGGATGCCACCCCGCCTCTTAGTGGCACGGTAAACGATAACAACGCGACGATACAGATTACCGTCAATGGGCTGAGTTATTCCGCCACCAACAATGGCAATGGCACCTGGACGCTGGCCAATAACACGGTTACGACACTCCCCGACGGCACCTATAACGTACTGGCCGCTGCGACGGATCGGGCCGGAAATACCGGAACGGATAGCACGAGCAACGAATTGCTGGTGGACGCAACGGTGCCGGTAATTACGGTCACTTCCCGTCGAACCAACGACAATCGGCCGCCCCTTAGCGGCACGGTGAACGATAACTCAGCCACGATTTCGATTGCCGTCGGTGGTCAGACAAAATCGGCGACAAACAATGGAAATGGCACGTGGACCCTGGCCGACAACGCCATTAACCCCGCATTGGCCGACGGGCCCTACAACGTAGTCGCAACGGCAACCGACACCGTGGGTAATGCGGGTGTCGACGGTACGTCCAACGAACTGGTCATCGATACGGTAAAGCCCATCGTAACCGTTACCAATCGAACAACCAACGATACGACGCCGGCACTTGGCGGCACGGTGGACGACACCACCGCCACCATCAGCGTTGTGGTGAACGGGCAGACCCGAACGGCGACCAACAACGGTAGTGGTGGCTGGACCTTGGCGGATGGTGCACTTACAGCGCTGCCGCAGGGTACCTACAATGTGGCCGTGTCCGCGACCGATGCGGCCGGCAACGTCGGGAACGACGCGACGAGTGGCGAACTGGTAATCGACACGACCGCCCCGGTGATTTCCGTGACCGCGAAGTCAACCAACGACACGACGCCCTCCCTTTCGGGTGCCGTAAATGACAACTCCGCCACGATATCCGTAACGGTTTCCGGCCAGACACGGTCGGCTACGAACAATGGCAATGGCACGTGGACGCTGGCGGATAACAGTCTTTCCGCTCTGGGTCAGGGTGTGTTCAGCGTAACGGCCACGGCTACGGATGTAGCGGGCAATGTCGGAACTGATGGCACCTCCAATGAACTTACAGTCGACAGCATCGTGCCTACGGTGACGATCAATAGCCTTACCACGACCGATACAACGCCCCCGTTGACGGGCACGGTAAGCGAAACGGGGGCCACGGTTCGGGTTTCCGTCAATGGACAGAACAATATAGTAGCCACCAACAACGGCAACGGCACGTGGACCCTGGCGAACAACACACTGACTGTCTTGCCCGATGGGACCTACAGCGTCACGGTTACAGCGACCGACGCCGTCGGCAATGTGGGCACGGACGGTACGTCCAATGAGCTTACGATTGATAACACGGCACCGTCGGTAACGGTAAACACGTTGAGCACCAATGTGGCACGCCCGCAGCTGACGGGTACGGTAAACGACACCGGGGCCACAATACGGGTGGCGGTGGGCGCACAGACTAATCTTGTGGCGACTAACAATGGTAACGGTACGTGGACGTTGCCCGTGAACACCATCAATCCGGGGCTTGCAACGGGCACCTATAATGTTACGGTTACGGCGACGGACACACTCGGTAATGTCGGTACGGACGGTAGCACGAACGAGCTTACCGTAGACACGACACCCCCCACGGTAACGATTAACACCCTGCTTACCCGCGACACACGTCCGCCCCTGACGGGTACCGTAAACGACAACAATGCGACGATCGCCGTATCGGTGAACGGGCAAAACCGCACCGCTACGAACAACGGTAATGGCACGTGGACGCTGGCGGACGACGCTATCAATCCCGCGCTTGCACAGGGCACGTACAACGTTGCCGTGACCGCAACCGATCCTGCGGGCAACAGCGCCACCGACGCAACCAACGCGGAACTAACAATCGATACGACGGCTCCGGTCGTTACCATAACTACGTTAATAACGAAAGACAACCGTCCCCCGCTCAGCGGCACGGTAAACGACGCCAATGCCACCATCGCTGTGGCGGTCGGTGGTCAGAATCGCACGGCCACGAACAACGGCAATGGCACTTGGACTCTGGCGGACAACGTCATCAATCCGGCGCTGGCCGACAACACCTATAGTGTCACGGTTACCGCGACCGACACGGCGGGGAATATCGGGACGGACGGCACCAGCAACGAACTCACCATCGATACCCTGGCGCCCACCATTACCGTAAACACCCTCGCCACGGCCGACAACCGGCCTCCGCTAAGCGGCACGGTCAGCGAAACGAGCGCTACAATCAGCGTTACGGTGAGTGGTCAAACCCGCACCGCTACGAACAATGGCAATGGCACGTGGACGCTGGCCGACAATTCACTTACGGCGTTGCCGGACAACGTCTACTCCGTGTTGGCCACGGCCACCGACCCGGCCAACAACACGGGCACCGACGGGACCTCCAACGAACTGACCATCGATACGACGGGCCCGACCGTTACGGTAAACAGCCTCATCACGAACAACAAACGGCCGGCCCTTAGCGGCACCGTCAACGACACGACGGCCACGATTCGCATTAGCGTGGGCGGCCACACGAACCTCGTTGCAACGAACAACGGTAACGGGACCTGGACCCTGTCCGTCAACACCATTCCGTCCAACCTTGCCGATGGAACCTACAACGTCGCGATAACGGGAACGGATACACTGGGCAACACCGGCACCGACAGCTCGACCAACGAGTTGCGCATTGATACCACCCTTACGGTTACGGTGAACGCGCTGACTTCCGGCGACACCACCCCTGCTCTTAGCGGCACCATCGACGACACGACGGCGACGATTAGCGTTACCGTTGGCGGGAATCCCTATACGGCGACAAATAACGGCAACGGCACGTGGACGCTGGCCGACAACACCATCACGCCGGCCCTGGGCAATGGCACCTACAACGTCGTCGTATCCGCGACAGACAGTCTGGGCAACACGGCCACCGATGGGACCAACAACGAATTGGTCATTGATGCCACGGCACCGGTGGTGACGATTGCGTCCCTCGTCACTTCCGACAATCGTCCGCCGCTCACAGGTACGGTCAGTTCACCTGTCGCCGCGATTGCTGTGAGCGTGGGTAGTCAGACCGGGCTCGTCGCCACGAATAATGGCAATGGCACTTGGGTTCTGCCTGACGACACCATTAATCCTGGCCTGAGCGACAACACCTACAACGTGACGGTCAGCGCTACTGCCGGTGGAACGGGTACGGACAGTACCACCAACGAACTCACGATCGACACGGTTCCCCCGGTCACGACGATAACCAGTCGCACAACGAATGATCAGCGACCTGCCATGGCAGGCACCATCAACGAACCCGGTGCCACGATAACGCTTGATGTCGTCGGCCAACAGCTGGGGCTTCCGGTAACCAACAACGGTGACGGCACGTGGAATCTCGCCGACGACACCATCAATCCGGGCTTAGCTGCGGGCATCTACACGATTACCCTCCACGCCACTGACCTGGCATCCAATACGAGCGACACGCCTTTTGCTGGTTCACTTATCATTGATTTGACGCCACCTACGATTGCGATCGATGCACTTACTACGGGCGACACGACACCGGCATTGACGGGAACGATTAATCACAACGACGCAAAGATTCGTGTCGATGTTGGTAGTCAGACCAATCTCCTGGCGATCAATAATGGCAATGGAACGTGGATTCTGCCCGACAATACCCTGACGCCCCTTGCGGGCGGCACCTACAGTGTAACCGCACGGGCGACCGAAGTGTCTGGTAATGTTGGCACGGCTGGCCCCAGTAACTCCCTTACCATCGACACAACGGCCCCTGTGATTACGGTGAATACACTTGCGACCAAGGACAGCACGCCGCAATTGACCGGTTCTGTAAATGATGCGACCGCAAGTATATCCATCAAGGTGGGATCACAGACCCGCACCGCCACGAACAATGGTGCGACGTGGACGTTGGCCGACAATACCTTAACGACACTTGCCGACGGCACGTATAACGTCGTTGCTACGGCTACCGACCCGCAAGGTAACGCTGGCACGGATAACACAAACAACGAGCTCCGGATTGATACGACAGCCCCCACGGTAACCATTGACAATCTGGTGACCAGCGACAATCGTCCTCAACTCACCGGTACCGTAAATGATATCGCAGCGACGATCACCGTCAACGTGGGTGGACAGACCGGCCTTGTTGCGACCAACAATGGCAACGGTACCTGGACCCTTGCCGACAATGTGATTAATCCTGGACTTGCCGACAATACCTACGACGTGGTGGTTGCCGCGACGGATTCCGTGACGAACAGTGCGACGGATAGCAGTACGAATGAGCTTCGTGTGCTATCGGCCGCTCCGGTTATTACAGTGAACCCTCTGGTAACCAACGACACCCGGCCTCCCCTCAGCGGCACGATTAACGATACGACATCATCCATTTCTGTTACCTTGAATGGCAAGACCTACAACGCGACCAACAATGGCAATAACACCTGGACCCTTGCCAACGACGCCATCACCCCCGCGCTCGGGCAAGGTAGCTATAGCGTGATCGCCACGGCGACCAACGCGGCGAGTGTTGTTGGCACGGATCCGACCAACAACGAACTCACCATCGATGTGACCGCGCCGACCGTGGCCATCAACGCCCTGTTCACTCAGGACAGCACGCCGCCCTTATCGGGAACAACGAATGATTCTGGTGCGGCTATTCGCGTGGATGTGGGTTCCCAGACGAATCTCGTGGCCACCAACAACGGTAACGGTACCTGGACGCTGGCCGACAACACCATTACGGCGCTGGCACAAGGTACCTACAGCGTTACCGTGCGTGCTACCGACGTAGCGGGTAACTCTCGAACGGATAGTACATCCAGTGAGCTCCACGTGGATACCACCCCGCCGACCGTAACGGTCGCCAGTTTGCTGACCACCGATAACACGCCGGGAATAAGCGGAACGATCACGGACAATATCAGCGCCGGAACAATAACCATTTCCGTCAACGTAAACGGGCAGGTAAATACGGCGACCCGGGTGGGTGGCACCTGGTTCCTGAACAATGGTCAGCTGACCACGTTGGCTGACGGCACCTATAATGTGCAGGCAACGGCGACCGATGCCGCAGGAAACGTCGGGACCGACGGTACTGCGGGCGAGTTGGTCATCGACACAGTTGCCCCGATTGTTGCCATCAACACCTTGCAGACCAACGATGCGACTCCTGCCTTGAGTGGTACGGTGAACGACACCACGGCTGTGATAAAGGTTTCGGTTGGTGCGCAGACCAA
>CAXBPH010000056.1:0-31622 GCA_963977445.1 uncultured bacterium
CGACGCTCTTCCGATCTGTGTGAAGTTGCCCTCAGGAGGACGGCCCCGACTATCTCGTGCGTCTCCCTTATCTCCGTCGTCTGTTTGGCCACGATGTGTTGATTGTTTATTCTTCAACGTAGCGTCGGTGCAGTCCCCGATACGGCCACGACTATCCCGTGCGTTTCGCCGGGTTGTGGTGATTGCTTGTTCTACATCGTAGCGTCGGTACAGTCCCCTGGGTCAGCGCAGGCCTTGTTCTGGGTCTGGAGTGCTAACCAAGGTCCTGCGTCGAAATATCCGACGTACCTTTCCGGCTACACCGCGAAGTATGCGGTAGAACTTGGGCGTGAGCCAGAGGAATACGAGAAGAAATACCACCACCAGGCCCAGCATGACCAGAGGCATGAGAAAGGTTAATGCGACTCCGACGACGACGACAACATCCTCGAACACGCTGAGAAAGGCATTGGAAACGGGCTCGGGACTCGTGTTGGCGACGACGCGGGTGCTGGCTTTGGTCGCGTGGCTGGTGAGGGCAACGCTGCCACACACGAGGGCCAGGGCGGTTTCTGTGGCCGGGTCAGATCCGGTGAAGGCAAACCACCCCATACCCGCAGCACCCAGAGGGCGAATGAAGGTGTGGACACTGTCCCAGGAGGTATCGACCCAGGGGATTTTGTCCGCCACAAACTCAATGGCAAACATGACGCCGGCAACGATCATGACCACGGGATTGCCCAAGACCTCCAGGCCCGACATGGATTCGGGCAGGGTCGTCAGATTGAAATTTACGATGAGCCCCACCGCAATAACGGTGGCATAGAGATTCAGTCCCGAAACAAAACCGAGACCCAAAACGGTGCCCAAAAGGGTTAATGCTTCCATGGATTATATTTCCTGCGTTCTTGCAGACAATGGTCGCCTCTGTGTCTGCCTGGCTCAATAATACGTACTTTTGCCGGTGGGCGCAATAGGGGTGTCGTAGTAACTACCCCGAGGTCCGTCCCTTTATTCGCGCGGTGCGCTCCCCGTTCCCATGGGCGCTTCGGGTGACGTTTTTCCCGTATACCAGTAGGCCCAGATCATGGGAATGACCTGGAGGGGTAAACGAATATAGAGGACGGTCTGGGAGCCGTAGTCTTGAAATTGTTCGGCATGGAGCGCCATGTTCAGGTTGGCAGGAAATACGGCCACGAGAAGGGCGATCAGGGCCCAGGCACCAACACGTTGGGTCATGGGGACGATCACCAATATGCCCGCGATAATCTCTGCCACGCCACTCAGGAATACGAGTGCACTGTGCCACGGGAGATAGTCGGGCATCATGGGGAGATAAAACCCAGGTGAAACAAAGTGATTCGCGCCTGCGAGAATGAAAATGATACCCAGTACATAGCGCAGTATGGATTTCGTTACCGCCATATGAATAGTGATTCCATTCCTTATCGCCGCCCGCAACATTTCTTGAACTTTTTGCTGCTCCCACAGCTGCAGGGGTCGTTGGGGCCTGGCCCCTCCACGCCTTTTGCGATGTAATCTTTTTGTCGAACGTAGCCCATGACCCCCGTGGCGGGGCGGCCGGCGCGAAGTTCGCGGGCCATAAATTTCATGTAGGGGTCGACATGGTGAAAGAGCTGTTTGTAACCGGTGCAGAGATAGCTGAGTCCCGGGTCGCCGTCGGGGGTGTTGGTGAATCGGTGTTTGGGGCAATCGCCGTTGCAGATGAATCGCACATCGCAATCGAGGCAGTATTGAGGCAGGGTTGATGCCTTATCTTTCCCAAACTTGGTCTGTTGTTCCGAGGCGACCATATCGGCGATGGATTTTTCCATGATATTGCCGAGCTGGTGTTCGGGGTACACATAGTGGTCACAGGAATAGAGATCGCCGGTGTGCTCCAGAGCGAGGCCCAGGCCACATTCCTTCTGAAAGATACAGAGATTGGGCTCCATGCCCATCCAGGCCATAAGGGCCACCTCAAAGGTCTGAACGAAGACCGTCCCCACGTCGTTGCGCACCCATTCGTCGAAAATAGTGCACATGAATTGGCCGAATTCGTCGGGGCGGACGGACCATGCGGTGACTTTGGCGTCCATAGGCGAGTTGGGCAATACCAACTCGAGGTCCTGACTGCCACAGTCTTCCCCACGGCGCTCGACGATGGGGATAAATTGCATGTGGCCACTGCCCTCGCTGCGGAGGAACTTATAGACCTCCATAGCGCGGGTCGCATTCTTCCGATTGACGCAGGTGAGGGTGTTGAACTCCACCTCGTGTTGCTTCAGGAGGTCGAGGCCGCGCTTTACCTTGTCGAAGGTGGGCTTGCCCTGTTTGTCGACCCGGTAGGTATCGTGGATCTGCTTGGGGCCATCGATGGAAAGGCCCACCAGAAAGTTATTGCGGTGGAGAAATTCGCCCCATTTGTCATTGAGGAGGGTGCCATTGGTCTGAAAGGCGTTGGCAATGGATTTGCCATTGGCATATTTTTCCTGGAGCTTGACCACATTCTCGAAATACTCTACCCCGAGGACCGTGGGCTCCCCCCCCTGCCAGGCAAACTGAATCTCGGACGTATCCTGGGCCTCGATATATTGTTGGATGTAGCTTTCCAAGACGTCATCGGGCATGCGCCAGTGTTTCTGGTCGGGAAAGAGTTTGGATTTTTCCAGGTAGAAACAGTATTTGCAGTCAATATTACACAACGGCCCCGAGGGCTTGGTCATGACGTGAAAGGCTGTCGGGCGGGTCGGTGCACTGCTGCTCATGGCTGCGTGCCTTTCCTTGGATTAAAGGGGGCTGAGTTCCAGAAGTCGCGTTTCGCCGGCTTTCAGATTCAGCACGAAGCTCTCTTTTTGGGGCCAGCCGATGGCCGGATCAAAGAGATCCTGAATGTTGTGGAAGCGCCCCAGATTGACGATCCGTTCGCCATCCTGACTGGCGTGGATGGCGAGGAGGTTTTGATGGGCCACGGTGACATCGAAGAAGCGCTGCTTTCCGGGCCGGAAATACACTTGCTGTTCCAGAATACGGAGAATTTCTCGGAGCATGGGGGCGGCGAGCTCGGGCTCGGCAATATAGACCGAGGTCCAGCCCTCTTCCATGGTGCGCATGGCGACGCTCGGCTTTTCAGACTGTTTGTATCGGGCCAGCACGTCGGCTTCTTCGTCGTCCACGTAAAAAAGCGGGTTGAAGCCACGGGGCGTCCCGAATACCTGACCTTCGTCGAGCCAATGTCCGCCACTCAGTGCAAACGTGGAGCCGGTCGCAGAACCTTCGTCGAGCGTTTTGACTTTCATGCCAATGGTGTCAGAAATATTATCTGGCATGAGCGTGACGTCCTGGTATCCGGGCGCATAGACCCAGATTGCCGTGGCCTTCTCTTCGGCAAATCGCTCGTGTAGAAGTTTACGTTTTTCCGCAGGCATCTGGTAGGCGTTGAGAAAAAGATAGACCGGGGTCGGCGGCACACGAAATTCGACCATGTCGTCGAGGAGGCAGAACTCAACGCGAACACCGGTCTTGAGTATTTCGTCCCGATTGGTCGCCAGGAGCGCCCCGAGGCCACCGGAATCATCACAGAGGAACTGGGCGGCTTCGTCTACGACCACCATAATCGTGGGCTCGTCGTTTTCGGGCATGTCCTCAGGGTAGGTCTGGCGGGCATGTTCGGTCCGGGAGCCAGGATAGGCAACATGATCGCGATAGATTTCCACCAATCCCTGGAAAAAGTCCCACTGTCCTTCATCAGAAAGGGCGCCCCTGCCATCGGGATCGGACCAGGCCAGATCGAGGCCGTGGACGGCGGCCAGGGCAAAGTTTCGTCGCTGTACATTCTGTACATCTTCGGGGCGGAGTCCGCGAATCTGCTCGATTTTGCTGGTTTCATCATTCCACGCATAGCCGGTACGGGTGTCGTCGATGATGAGCCACCGTTTCCCGTGGGCGATGGCGCTGTGGACGGGGCCCATATAGCCGCCGGAACCACCAATGCCCCGGTTTGCCAGGCTCACGGGGGCGACGAAGCCGTTCAAATCGCTGTCGAGGAGTACGCCCATTCCCAGATGGCCACTGGTGGAGGAGGCCATTTCGAAGGTGTAGCCGTAGGTTGCCCAGATGCTATTGGATTCCCCCACACGGCCCCGCACATGACTGGCCAGCGCGGCAATAGATTCAGCCAGAACGGTGGCGCGGTAGGTGGCATAATCGATGAGGTCGGCATCCTCTTTCAATCGCAAAAAGCTGGCGGGGGCCCCTTCCGTGGCGCGGGGCTCGGGAGGCACGACAGCCTCCAGGGTGACGTCGTCGTTACTCCAGGCCTTTTTCAGTGCGCCATCATCTTCATAGAGCCGGGCAAGCCATCCGCGAAATCCGAGGATGTTGTCCTGGGAGTCGTCTCGAAGTTCGCCGCATTGCCAGCGGCCCTGCTGGAGCCCTTCGAGCACGAATCCAGAAACGGCGTTGTTCAGGGAGGCTCCTTGCAACTGGGTATGGAGGCGGTCGAAGGCCGCGCGGGCGGCATCCAACCAGGCTACCGATGCGGGTGTGGGCATGGGGGTATCCCCCACCACGCCGGCCATTCGGGCATCGGGGTGTTGCTCAAACCAAGTGGCTGGCGGATTAAAATCAAGTTCCAGGGTGAACTCTGCGTCGGGATTGAGCGCATGAATTCGTTCCAGCTGGGTCAGGGATTCGGTAATAGTTTCATCGTCGCTCCAGGGCAGGGCCACGGGAACCATATAGCGGTAGACCCCGGCGGCACTGGCCAGAGTAATTTCTTTTTCGAGGGCCTCCCACACACTACCTGATCCGATGCCCAATTGGAGATAGATGGGTGGATCCAGGGCCGGTATGACGGGGGCACTCTCCGGTTCTACCGCAGTCTCCACTTCCTCGTTGGCGGCGGTCTCGGGGGCCACGCTGGCTTTGGGTAATATAGTTGGAGCGGACAGGCGACCTACCAGCCCTCCCGCGACGGCCATGGCAACTACGATGAGCAAGGCACCCAGCGCATGCAGCAGGAGACTTCGTCGTGCGAGTGGATTTTCTTGACTCATGTACCGTTACACCAAGGGGTTGTTGTTGCAGTAAATCTGTAGCCAGGCACCAGTATCGGTGGCCTCGCCGGTTGCCGTCGCAGGAAAAAGCGACGTGGCATGGATGGTCAGCGTGCCTTCCTGAACCTCGACGGTTAACTCTTCCCGGTGGTCGGTTTTCATCGTAACCAACGGTTGACCATCTACGGATACGGCTATCACCGCCGCCGCCGTATCAGGATAACAATTCACCAGGCACAGCCGCAATGAACCTGATGGAATCTGGAGGGTCGCCTCCCGCGCCATGGGTCGAAGTCGCTCTCCCCCGTTTGTAATCGCGGGATACCATCCGTCCTCTGGAAACACCACGGCCGGACAAAATTTGGGCTGGCGGCGAACCAGCGTCCAGAAACTGTATTTTGCGGGTTGTGGCGGTTGGGCAATCCGATAGTGGACGGCCTGTGGCACATAGGCGAGCGCGTGTAGCCAGGCCCGGAGATGGCCCGCTACTTTCCAGAATGCCCCCTCCTGGCTGGCCCGCCCAACGGCCCGAACTTCTCCCATGAACACGTCGGGCAGTCCCAGAATAAGGCGGGATGGCGGAAAGTTTCGCAGCATGAGCCAGAATCGATTGCGCGTGTTTAAATAATACTTGCGTCGGGCCCAGGCCCCACTCCCCATGGTCGCGCTGAATTTATGGCGGACCACGGCCCTCGGACACGTCCAGATGCTATGGCCCGTGTTCCAGATGCGGAGACACAGATCGAGGTCGTCGAGGTAGATTTCAAAGGCTTCCGGAAGGAACCCCGTTTGCGCCAGCACGCTGGCGCGCAAGAAGCAGGCCCCCCCACACACGCCCACGACCGGCGTGGCTTCGTGCCAGGTGGGATCGTCGATGTGCCCGATGCCCCGATCCCAGGCGGAACCAATGACCGACATTTCGAGTCCCACAGAATTGAGGAGGCTGGGTTGGTCAAAGAGTACCATCCGTGGTGCCAGGGCACCCATTTGCGGGTTGGACTCCATGTCGTCCACGAGATGGGCGATACAATCGGGGGCCACGGCGGTGTCGTTGTTTAAGAGGAATATATAGTCCGCCTGGTCCGCCAACGCCGCTTCGATACCTATGTTATTGCCGCCTGACCAGCCCCGGTTCTCTTGGCACCGCAAAATCTGTACGCGGGGATCGTGGCCAAATTCGTTTTCTACCTGCGTGGCGGAATCGTCGTCGCTCCCATTATCCACCAGCACGAATTTCACGTGGGGGTAGGTCGAGGCCAGTAGGGAAGAAAAGCAGGCGTCCACATGGTCGCGGCCGTTCCAATTGATTACCAATACATATACGAGGGGGTCATTCATAGGTGCCGAGAGTATAGCAGTCTCTGGGAACACTTGAAAACGACGTCTCGTAGGGGTGACCATGATGGAGGACACTACCGACGATGAATAAACGTCCCGCCGTAAGGGTAGTCTCCGTAGTAGACCGTTGTTTCAATCCGTTAGAAGAAAAGAAGGGATTCCTATGAGTTTTTTACGCGCACTTGTTTGCCTTATACTTCCGCCGGCCGCCGTTTATGATAAAGGGTGTGGCCCCATCTTGTTGGTCCTGGTGTTGACTCTTTTTGCCTGGGTCCCCGGGGTGATCGCTGCCATGATTATCTGTACCCGTGTCGAACCGACCGACGGAGTGTAAATGCTTGCATAATATTGGGTTGCGACACCGTCACGTGAGCCGGAGGGCTTTCCTGGGCCAGGTTGGCTCGGGCGCGGCCCTGCTTGCCAGCGGAGGATGTTCCCCGTCAGCAGGCACCAAGACGAATGGACCGGTTTCGGTGGTGCTGGTCGTCTTGGACACGGTTCGCGCGCAAAGTTGTGGCGCCTGGGGGCATAAACGCAACACAACGCCCCATTTGGACAAACTCGCTTCCCAGAGCACCCGATACAACATGGCAATATCGCCCGCGCCGTGGACCTTGCCGGCTCATGTCGGTTTGTTTACGGGCAACTACACGATGGAGCACGGCGTTCGGGGCTATATCTATACCGATGATGCAGGGCAACGGCGGATTCGGGAGAATGCCCTTCCTGATGACGCGGTGACCGTGGCCGAGCAACTTTATCATCGGGGCTATGGGACCGCTTCCTTTTCTGCGAACACGGGCTACATGGCACCCTACTTCAACCTGTCTCAGGGCTTTGAAACCTATCACTTGGAGCAGATTCCCGGCGTCGATCTGGCAAAGAAGGCCTTGGGCTGGGTGGCAGACACGGAAGGACCAAGTTTTCTTTTCTGCAATTTCATGGATGCCCACCGACCGTATAACCTGAGCCCCTGTCCGGAGACATTGCCAGGGGACGTGTCGGAGGACCTCACCTTGCTGGACACGTTGCGGGAAAAGACGTTGGCCCACCCGGAATTGGTGGATCAGACCCTGGCCGACCGTGTAACAGGGCAATATGAACTTGGCGTGGCCAACGCGGACCGGGCTCTGGGGACACTCATCGCGGGATTGAAGGCCCAGGGGCGCTTTGAAGATACGCTCCTTATTGTATGTGCGGACCACGGTGAATATCTGGGCGAGCATGGACTGGTTGAACACTCGAAGGACGTGTATCAGGAGGCGGTCCACGTGCCGCTGGTCGTGAAGGCCCCCCGACAAGCTATTGGGACCCGGGTTGATTGGCCGGTCTCGCTCACCCAGGTGCCCTCCACTATCTATACCCATGCTGGTCTCCCCCTGGCCGCAGGATTGCCCCCGTTGGATATTCAGGATGAGACATTTCCCGTTATCTCAGAAAATTACTACTCCCGCGATTGGGACTACACCGATTCCCGGTGGCCGGGACGTTTCGACCGTATCCGAACGGCTTACTACGCCTATCCTTGGAAGTATATTCATTCCAGCGACGGCGCGGACGAACTATTCGACCTGTCTGTGGACCCCGATGAGCAGCGTAATTGCAGGGAGACCGAAGTCGCCACCTATCGTCGCCTGCGAAATCGGTGTGAGGCACTTCTGGCCACGCGCCGACGGCCACGGGAAGCGGGTGCTTTGGATGGTGAATCCTTGCCCGATGCAGCCATAGAGGAGTTACGCACACTGGGTTACTTATAGCACCCGCTACACCGTGACCAGAGTCGATTCTGATGCACCCGAATTTGGAACAGCGATTATAGCCGTCCCACCGAAATCTGCCTACGGCCTGGCGCTCACGCAGTTAAACAGTTTTTCTTGTGCACCAAGCAGGACAGCGTGGGCCATGACGTTCAGAACGTGCGGATAAAATAACGAACGCGGTTACGAAAAATTTGGATGTAGGCGATACTGTTACGCATGTCGTTGACTCCTGAAAAGTGACACCTGCGGTGTCGTTCGTGGTTTAAAGATCTATTTTTAGCCGGAGGTCACGCCGCCGTATCTCGCAATCATCGCGAAACCGTCACGCCGCCCTCCGTGTTATCGTGATAATGACGGGGTCGCGAGTTTTACGTCTCGCCCCAATCCGAGGGACTTGCCGGACCGAAGGTATTGAAACCCGTGCTTTTCCCGGACGGCATCGGCCTGTTCCAGCACCCGCTCCCAGTTTTCGTTTGCCTTGCCCCCGAAAAGCGGCATCTGATGCTGGTTGTAGCGCAACTGGTCGAGTCCTATTCCAATCAGGCGAATCCGGGCACGCCGTCCCTTGGCCTTTTTTACAAGGTCCTGGAGGGCTTCGATTACGACGCGATCAATGGCCGTGCCTTCCGGGAAGGTGTGGGCAAAGGTCTTTGTCTCAAAATCGCTATACCGTACCTTCAGATTGACCCGTTTGGCCTCCAGCCCGGCTTCCCGGAGGGAGAACATGCACCGCTCAGTCAGATAGGCCAGCGTTTGCTCCACCTGTCCCCACTCGAGGGTGTCCTCGGGAAAGGTGGTCTCCCGACTGATGGATTTGGCGGTACGTTCCACGTCAACTGCTGACGTGGAGATGCCCTGGGCTCGTCGTTGGAGGCCAACCGCCGTTTGGTGTCCAAAAGAACCTTCCAACAGGGTGACCGGTGCGGCGGCCAACTGGCCCAGCGTTACGATACCCAGCCGTTCCAGTATCTGACAGGTCCGGGGTCCGGCACCAGGAAGTTTCCGCACGGCCAGGGGTGCCAGGAAGGCCCGCTCCTCCCCGGCACCCACCCGCACGTATCCATTGGGCTTGCCCTCGTCGGAGCCGATTTTCGACACCAACTTGTTGGGAGAAACGGCAATGGTGCATGGCAGACCCGTCTGCGCCTTTATTTCAGCCTTTATATGCTGGGCGATACCCTCATCGCCGCCAAAGAGCCGCTGGGATCCCGATACATCCAGGTAGGCTTCATCAATGGAGGCCATCTGTACCAGGGGTGTCACGGTCTCGAGGATGGCCCGAATTTTTCGGGAGGCATCGCGGTAGTGGGCAAAGTTTCCTCGCATGAAGATTCCCTGGGGGCAGAGCTTCCTGGCTTGGGACAAGGGCATGGCGGAGTGAACGCCGAACTTTCGCGCTTCATAGGAAGCCGTGGACACGACACCCCGGCTATCCTCCTTGTTGCCACCAATGATAAGGGGTTTTCCCCGAAGTGATGGATCGCGGACTACCTCTACGGCGGCGAAGAAGGCATCCATATCAATATGTATGATTCGTCGTTCCACGTTAAGCTAGCCTCGCTTGGTAGAGTTTCTGTTCAATCCAAAGTACTGAACATTAAAACACTGAAAATAAGTACAGCCAAAGTATATCGCCTTTTGTACGTTCTGTCAAGCAATGACCTGAGGAAAATAGGTAAGAGGTATAACGCTAACAGTAGCAAGTATTTAGGTGTTCTGTGTGGCCGTTACTCCGGGCGTGCTCCGTACGTTTCGGGTACGCGTGCGGCACCCTACCGTATGGTCGGACCATAAATGAGGGTGAAAAAAATTCACATTTGTGTGTGACGAGTAGAACAGGCTCTGCTGTTTCCGGAGGTTTTGTACCTGCTCTCGTACGTTGTGGTATGGGATTACGCCATTCTTACCATCTGGTTGGAAATGTCTTTCAGGCATATTTATAGAATTAGCACTATTGGAAGCAATTATCTATATGGTATGTTCCTGATTTCGGCGGATCCGATTTGGAATCCGAAACGTATTCGCCGTCTCCATTGATTATTCCCAGATTTCCGTGGCACCCCAAGGGGGTGAAATGCCATTGGGTCCGAATGGCGGTGCCTTGGGTGCTGCATAGCGGTGCTCAAGTGCCGATGCCTTCTTCCTTTCGGTCAGATCAAAAAATACGACATGGTATGTTCTGTCGTTGTGGACCTACAGTTGCGTGGTACTTTTTTCCATTTTCTGGCCGATATGGAGTGGTTCAGTGGAGCCTCTGGTCCCGTTGGGCGATTTGTAATTTGTTGACAGATCAGCCTTGGCACGCACATTGCTCTATGGTGGGTACGGTTTCATAGCCGTGATTAATTTATTGAAGCCCGAAGTGACAGTGTGTCAAGAAAGGAAATATCCATGGGCATGGGAAAATGGAAAACAAATATTGCCTTCTCGCTGTTGGCATTAGCACTGGTAGGTGCGATGCCGGATTCAATCGCGCAGGAGGAAGTGGTCGAGGCCGTCGCAGAAGCAGCTGCCCCCACCGTAGAAGATGTACAGAATAACCTGAACATTGTGTGGACCTGTGTGTCGGCCTTTCTGGTCTTCTTTATGCAGGCCGGCTTCGCTATGGTGGAAACTGGCTTTACCCGGGCGAAGAACGTTGTCAACATCATTATGAAGAACCTGATGGACTTTTCAATTGGTTCCATCGCATTCTACTCGGTTGGTTTTGGCATCATGTTTGGCTTTAACGCGACCGGGTTCTTCGGTACATCGGATTTTTTCCTCGGATGGGGATCCTACGGTGATACCTTTGATACCCAGTGGCCCTTCACGTTCCTCATCTTCCAGACCGTGTTTGCTGCTACTGCCGCGACCATCGTTTCTGGTGCCATGGCCGAACGTACGAAGTTCACCTCCTACCTCGTGTATAGCGTCGTCATCTCCGTGGTGATTTACCCTGTATTCGGTAGCTGGGCGTGGAACAGTCTCTATGCCGACTCCACCGGTTGGTTGGAAAACATTGGCTTCCTCGACTTTGCCGGTTCCACGGTCGTTCACTCTGTAGGCGGCTGGTTGGCCCTTGCTGGTGCGTTGGTTCTCGGACCTCGGATTGGCAAGTACGGTCCCGACGGTAAGGCCCGTGCGATTCCTGGTCACAACATGGCCCTCGGCGCGTTGGGCGTATTCATCCTGTGGTTGGGCTGGTTCGGCTTCAACCCCGGCAGCACGACAACGGGTGACGGTACGATCGGCTACATCGCTGTTACGACCAACCTGGCCGCCGCTGCGGGTGCGGTTGGTGCCATGTTCACCGCTTGGATAGTTCTTAAGAAGCCCGAAGGTTCCATGAGCCTGAACGGTGCATTGGCCGGCCTGGTCGCCATCACGGCTCCCTGCGACGGTGTTACTCCCCTTGCGGCCATCATGATTGGTCTTATCGGTGGTATTCTTGTGGTTCTCAGCGTCCTCTTTATCGACAAAGTCCTTAAGATTGACGACCCCGTAGGTTGTATCAGCGTGCACGGTGTTTGCGGTGCCTGGGGTACCCTTTCCGCCGGTCTATGGAACATGGACTCCGGTCTCTTCTACGGCGGCGGCTTTCACCAATTGGGTGTGCAGGCTATCGGCGTGGGTGCAGCCTTCGCCTGGGCCTTCGGCGTCGGCATGGTGCTCTTCCTCGCTATCAAATATACCATCGGTATCCGCGTTAGCAAAGAAGAAGAAATCGCTGGCCTTGATGTGGGCGAACACGGCATGGAAGCCTACTCCGGTTTCCAGATCTTCAACAACCAGTAAGCCGTTATTCGCACGACCTGAACCGAAAGAAAGGATGAACCATGAAACTGGTTACCGCATATATTCAGCCTGAAAAACTAACCGACGTAAAACAGTCCCTCTACGAAGCGGGCATCACCAAGATGTCTGTCACCAACTCCCTTGGGTGTGGTCAGCAAGGTGGATTCCACGAGTCCTATCGTGGCGTTGATATCGAGGTCAACCTCCTCAAGAAAATGCGCTTGGAAATAGCCGTGAATGAAGACTTCGTCAAACCCACGGTGGATGCCATCATCAAAGGCGCGAAAACGGGCGCTATTGGTGACGGGAAAATATTCGTCACTGCCTTAGAAGAATGCATCCGCATTCGCACCGGTGAGACTGGCATGGCCGCCATCGGATAGCGTTTGCGAGGGTCAAACCTCGCTCTCCAAGGGAGCGCTCCCCAAGCGCTTCCCCCATTGCCCAGGGGCGGCGTTCCGTAAGGAACGTCGTCCCGTGGCTTTTTTATGGGTACTTGGGCAGGAAGCGCTGGTGCATTGCTGACCGACGCCTCAACTCCGGTGCTCCGTCCCGGGCTGGGCGGTATGGGGCTTCTTCTACGTTTGAGCGGAAACGTGTTATGGTGTGACCTGGAATTTGGGTCGAAATCTGGACGACAAGGAGCAATACCCATGGAACGACGCGATTTTTTGGCCGGCGCGGCCCTCACGGGGGCGGGACTTTCCGCCTTGGACGTGAACGCAGAGGAGAATGCGGTGGAACGGGAATACTATGAGTACAGAACCTACAATTTACTTCCCGGTGACCGCAACGGTGCCATTCATGACTACCTGGAAAAAGCAGCCATTCCCGCATGGAATCGGCTGGGTGTAGGTCCGGTAGGCGTATTTACGGGCGTTTATGGCGGCGAATGGACCACACTTGAAGTCTTACTTCCCCACCCTTCGCTGGCGTCAATTGCCTCGACCGCAGCGGCCATGGCTGACGACGAAGTGCACCAGCGCGACGGCGCGGCGTTTCTTCAGGCCCCGGCCGACGCGCCGGAATTTGTTCGCTATGAAAGCAGTATTATGGTGGCCTTTTCCGGCATGCCCAAGTTGAAACAGCCGGAGAAGAAGGGACGTATTTTTGAAATACGGACCTATGAGAGTCACAGCGAAAAGTTCGCCAAAAAGAAGATAGAAATGTTCAACGAGGGTGGTGAAATTGCCATCTTCCTCGAAACCGGCCTCATTCCCGTATTTTTCGGCGAAACCCTGGTGGGTCCCCGCATGCCCAACCTGACCTACATGCTCGTGTTCGATGATATGGCCGATCACGATGCCAGCTGGGCCAATTTCGTCAAGAGCGATAAGTGGAAGGCCCTCAGTGGCGATTCCCAATATAAGGATACGGTCTCCAACATTCACAACCGAATCCTGCGTCCCACGGGCTATTCACAAATCTGAATAGCCTCAGTTAGATCACGATCAAACTGAAGGTGTTCCAAAGTCTCAGCGGGGTGGCACAGGAGTAGCGATTGCTTACGCTTACCTATGCCGCCCCGGTGGGGCTTTGTATTGAAAAGATGTGCTCTTACCCAATTGCGTGATCTTAATCACTATCGCTGGCGTCGTGGACACGATCTTCCGAAAGAGACTTTGACCATTGGGAGCGCAGGCGGCTCGCCTGCCACGGGCCGAAGGCACGATGTTTTTACAACTTACACGCAATGCCGGTGGGCCGCATTTCATCGGCCCGTCCGAGACCTGCGCTTCCGGTGCTTGTCGATAGGGCCCCCGCATCTTCCATTCGCGTTCTTGAAACGACGCTATTGAGAAGGCGTCGGCGTACCCTGCTGTGTTCCCAGGTCTCGAACGACAGGCGTTGGGCCCACTTTTTGCCTCGGTTGGTCAATCACAAAATCAAAGAAGATAAAGCCCATAATGACAAAGAGCAGGGCTACCGTAATTCCGACGCATACCAGTATCATTCTTGGAAAAGGATCTTCCGTTGGTATGTTGTTGGTATTCACGCCATTTTTATATTTTGCTTCAAGGGTATCTTGCTGGTCCATATCAATCTTCTTTCATTGTCCTGCTTGACGTGTCCGTCGGTCCACGAAAGGTTACCGGTGGCGGCGGCGTGAGGCCCCCGTTCCCGAAGCGTGCCACAATGTCCTGGGCGGTCTGCGCGCCTCGGGCAGGTCCATGGGGTGGTATTTCCTGGTTTCCGTCGTCTGTGGACGTTTCTGTGTTTACAAAGAGAGTCTGTGTGGGGAAAGCGAAGGACACACCCAGCCCGTGGGCGAGCCGGATTATATCCAGATAGAGTCGGTGTTTTTCCCGGAGCTCGGTCCCCCAATCGGGGGTCTCAACGAAGCAGTAGAGCAGAATGTCGAGGGACGAGGACGAAAAATTACTCAGGTAAACGTGGTAGTAGTCTTTTCGGGTGTAGGGGTGGGATCGAATCAGCTCACGAATACCCTCACAGAAGGCTTCAATGGTTTCGGGTGGCGTATCGTAGGTAACGCCGAGGGTGGTTTGGATTCGACGGTAACGACGCACCCCCATGTTGTCGATGGGTGCATTGGTAATCACCGAATTGGGCACCGTAATCAGGGAGTTGTAGAAGGTGCGGATGCGCGTGCTCCGTATGCCCACCGATTCCACACTGCCGTCGATGTCCCCCACCGTGACCCAGTCGCCTATGCGAAAGGGGCGATCCGTCAGAATGGTGATGGAACCGAAGATGTTGGCCACTACGTCTTTGGCGGCCAATGCGAAGGCCAGCCCGCCGAGTCCCAGGCCCGTAAGCAGCTGCGTTGGATCCCGAGAGATCTGTGAGGCAAAGGCAACAATGCCCGCCACGACGACAAATATCTTCATGGTGCGCACAATGATGGGGACGAGCAAATCGTCGTGTTTACTGGTTGACTTGAGGGCCTTTTCGGTCAGGTATTTGCCGATAATATCGATGAGGCAATAGGCGGCCCAGACGGCACCGAGGGAGGTGATGAAGAAGGCGGCTATCCGCAAATAGGCGAGCACGTTGGGATCGAGGCCCAACAGGGTGAGGCCATAGAGCCATACCCAGGCCATGAGGGCTATCCGGATGGGCCGGATAAAATCCCGTTCCAGGCGGGCGTCGTAGGCGTAGCCTTTTCGACGGAACCAGTAGCGAATAAATACACCCGTTATCAGCGTCAGGGCGCGACTGATGATGATCCCAAGAAGTATCAGTATGAAGAGTCCCAGCCACTGGTAATTCTTCAGTATGAAGGGGGTCTCGAGGAGAGACGGGTAGCTCGAATAGGTCCAGTCCCGAATGCGATTGGCCAGCGGTTTGGCTGTGGATTTCTGGCGCAGCCCTTGCACGAGGGGGCGGTCTTTATATTTGAGATAGAGGCTTTCCAAGCTCTCCAGGGTGCCTTTGGTGAACCGCCAGGCCTTGAGCTCGGGTTCGGATTCATCGGGTATGGGGGCAAGAACAATGCGACCGCTACCGGAAGGATCCTGGAAGAAGACATAGGTGCCCCGGTCGGATTCTGGTGGGATTTCGGAAAACTCAATCAGCTTGATGCGATCGATGAGGGCCTTTAGATCGGCGGCCTTGCCCCCGCCGATATTCAGGCGGTCGACTTCGTTTACATCGCCCAGATCGAGGGTGTCGATGGCGTCATTGAGGGTGAATCCGTCTTCCCCGTTCATGCCCTTGATAAAGGCTTCCATCGTCACCCGAGGTGAGCGGAGCGTATGTACATAGCCACCTTCCAGCGCGGCTTCCGTCTCCTCGTGGACATCCGCCAGGGCCTGCAGGTTGGCCAGGTATTCGGGCTCCAGACTTCGGGAACTGATGCGCCACAACCCATCGGTGTCGTAGCGATGTAGGTAGAGTGTAAAGCTGTTTTCGCCCTCACCAAGGACGGCCTCATAGTTTTCCCCCGGCGGGCTCTCCTCAATAGACTCCATATCGAACTGGAGCCCATCCATGGCGGCGAAAAGGATCTGCGCGTGCTGACTGCCCTGATTTATTTGCTCTTCCGGCGGGATGTCTTCGCCCATATAGAGGCAGCGCACTGCGTCGATTAGACGAGACTCGTTGCCGGCTTCGAAGGCTTGCATGGCTTCGAAAAAGGTCTTGACGGTCGCCCGCGGTGTGCGGAAGTTGCTTTTTTCGACCCGGGCCGCTGGCGGAGCATCGCCCTCCTGTGCGCGTGGGGCCTGGACCGAAGCAAGGAGCACCATGGCGATGCAGAGGGCTCGTAACAGGGGGAATGCTACCCATTTACGGGATGGAGAAGGCGGTAAAATCGGGATTGGGGGCGGTGCGGGACTAAACATGGGCTGATTGTACGGGGTCGATTCTGCTGCGTTCAAACCACAGCCCCCTATGGGTAGGGTTTCGACCGCAGGAACGCCCCCATTCCTGCGGTCAAACCCTATTGGGCGGTACGAAACCGCCACCCGCCTCACCGGAGAACTTTTTGCCACCTGCCCTACATAGAGCAATGGTTGTGCCAAACGGTGATGTTAAGAGAAAATAGGGCGTAAGTTAGTGATAATAGAGGAGTTACAATTATTGTTTGTGAAAGGAAATGGACTGCATGCCGTGCCCATTGTTGGAGAGATTCCCATAATTGGACAACGATTGTCCCAAAGTGAGAATTGCCCGCTATTCGCACCGTTGCCAGATGGTGCCACCGGGGCGCTTGATCTCGCAGGGCTGATAACGGGATTTGTAGTTCATGGCGTTGCATTCGGGGATGTAGTAGCCGAGATAATAGTAGTCCAACTCCCACCGGGCCGCGAGGTCCAATTCAAACAAGGCGGACCAGGTGCCGGGACTGTAGGCGGCATATTTTGGGTCGAAATAAAAGTAGACGGTAGATAAGGCCTGGTCGAGTCGGTCGACAATGCCCACACCGGCCAATTTCCCCTCGATACGGTATTGGATCTCCAACGTGGAGTAGTCGAGGCAGGAATCAACCAGGAACGACGAATAGCGCTGTTCATCCATGGGTGCTTCCTTGGTGTTGTGCTGGAAGGCAAGGTAGCGCGCGTAGAGGTCGGCTTTCTCGGGCGAATAGGTGGGCGTCCCCCAGCGCACTTTAAAGACCTCCCGTCCCTTGTTCCACACCCGGCGTTGGGATTTACTCCGCCGGAAGTCGGCAACGGGCACCCGTAGCACCCAACACTCCTGGCACGTGGCACAAACGGGGCGATAGACGTAGCGTCCGTTTCGTCGGTAGCCCCAATCGAGCAGTTCCTGGTAGTGGCCTTCGATGAGGTCGCCATTGCCAAAGCGGAAGGTCGCGGTCTTCCCGGGCAGATAGGGGCAGGGGTCGGAAACATCGCCCAGATGAATGGCGTGTTCGACTTCTTCGCGGTCAAGTTGGAGTTTCATGGATGGGGTCTTCAAATACCTTTGTCGTCGCTGTATTCACTATACCATGGCCGTGCCGGCCGATAGCGCTAATCCCTGTCGCCCTTCGGGCAATCACATTAAAGCATGCACGAACACAAGATCCGTTTGACGGGCTCCCGATTTTTCGATGTCCACCCGATGGTGCCACCCGATCCCACTCTTCGTACGGCGCAGACGTACGAAGAGTGGGTTCGGGTGCCTTGACCCAAGTCGATGTCAGAAAAAAGTGGGTTTTACCGTAGCTCGGTTCACCGAAAATCCCACAATGAAACAAAGCCACTGCCAGGACATCCATTAATCCACTCCGTAATGGACGCCCAAGGCACCCGAACCAGGAATACCGGATCGGGTGGCACCCCGGCGTCAATATTGTTCAGCAAATGGGAAACGAAGTCTACCGGACATTTTTAATGCAATTGCCCTGCTGTAGTCCGTCGGTGCGGGATTCTTCGTGCCCCCTTGCAAGATCTAATGATTCGCCTTCGCGAACCCAGCCCTCGTCGAAGGCCACATGTTTTATAGTCTCGTCGGGCGACGGGGTGTAGGTATAGGTGACATGAATTTGTCCATCGCGGGTCTGTATTGCCGAGGGATAGGACGCGTGCGGGTGATTTCCATCGGGGGCCGTGCTGTCTTCCAGGTACCGTTTCCACGGCCATGTATGCCCTTCATCTTCCGAGAGGTAGACGGCCAGTCGGGAACGCCCATGTCGACCGTCAATTCCCGTCAGGTCGTTACATACGAGCAGCCAGTGGCCATTCTTCAAGGCGAGTAGGGCAACACTGGAGTCGGGGTTGGGAATGGCAAGATCATAGAACTTTGTCCAATTCATCCCTCCGTCGCCAGACTCGGCCACACGGATTCTCTTGTTGGGACTCTTGTCGCGGCCGTAGGCGACCACGGTGCCATCTTTCCGCTGGAGTAAGGCGGGTTGGATTAGCCCATAGTCTGCCATGGGGGCACCATAGTGCCAGGTGGCCCCGCCATCGTCGGTGTAACAGGTCAGGGAGGTAAGATAGACGTCGGAATAGAGGCCAATGGCCATGCGGGTATCGGACAACATGATGGGCGCGCACCGGGGCATCCAGGAAAGCATGGTCGAAAGTCTGCCGATGGTGGGTTCCTTCCGTCCTTCCAGGTAGGTGTCGTCAAAACGGGCCATCCGAAGGCCATGTTCGAGACGACTGCGGTACTTGTCTTCGCTATCGAAGGCGGCACCGAACTTGGCATCCACACCGGCCGCCATCTTTTCCATGGACTGACGCAGCTGTTTTGGTTCCTGAAATATACTGTCATTCCACGTCCACACCGGAGCCCCTTCCCCTTCATAGTCGGTGGCGGTGCGGTAATTGAGGATGTAGGTCTCCCGGGTGTTGGCGAGGGAGGAAACCCACCACAGAAACAGGGTGCCCGAGGGGTCGATGAATAGAACGGGATTCTGATCGGGCAAACCGGGCTTGTCGGCCATGAGGAAGGGACGACTCCATTTCGATGCACCGGGGGCCTTTCGCGCACCAAGTACTACGAGGGTGTCGTCACCTTTCTCTCCACTGCCATGAAACCACGCGGCCAGGAGAGCGCCTTCCGGGCTTTCCACAATCGTCGAACTGTGATTGTGGACTTTTTCTGGCGAGAAAATGAGCTCCTCGTTCAAAACTGGTCCAGCGGAAAGAGACAGGGTGATGATGGCCCCGACCAGCAAACAATTCATAGGTAACAACTCCCGAGTGGTCGTCCAAGACCCGCGATTACATGACGTGCAGGACTTCCCGTCCCCGTCCCTGGGCGATCAATGAGGTGTAGGTCTTTAAGTCCTCATGGATTTTCGGGTCGGTCAGGTCCAGTGTGACACCCCGTTCGGCAGCCATGTAGGCAGCCTGGCACAACCACGTAACCTTCAGGCCGTATTCAAAATTCAGGAAGGCGTCGTGACCGGCACGGAAACAGCGCACCGCGTCTTCAATTTCATCGACATAGCCGTATAAATCGGCCTCATTGGGCTCGACCGTGAGAAGGCCCCGCGTTGCCGTAGATTTCTCCAGTGCCGTCTCGGCATCGGCAACGGCATCGGCGGCTTCGTCCCCCACAAATACCTGGAGGGGCGTCTGGAGGGTATTCAGCTCAAAGGCGTAGCCGGGGCCCATACCGTCCATAAAGAGGCGCATACCCTGTTTGTCATACATCCAGGAGTTCGTAAACTGGGCCTTAGAGCGCTGCCCCGTTTCCGGATTTTCAAAGGTAATAATACCGGTGGCGAAATCTTCTGCCGGTGCCTGGCCGTAGTCGATACCCATGCGATCGAGGAGGTTCTTCTGCCCCACTTTGGTGCCCCACTTCAGCAGGCTCGTGTCGGCACTCACGGAAATGGGCTTCAAGAAATCGACGGGTTTGCCATAGGGCGTGAGGACATACCAGCCCACAGCGATGCTGTGGCAGCCCATGTCGCTTAATACACCGCCGCCCTGGCGCACGGGATCCCAGAACCAGGGTTCATGGGGTCCGCAGTGCTCTTCGGAACTGCGGGCAAGGGACAAGGGCCCCATGCTTTCCTGCTGGGGCTTGATTTGTGCGAGGGCGGCCCGGATGCCCTTCATGTGAATCTGGTTTTCGAAATACGCCGTGGGTACACCGGCCTCTTTCGCCAGATCCACCAGGGTCTGGGCTTCGGCAACGGTCCGTCCCAGGGGTTTTTCGATAATGATGCCCTTGAGGGCCGCGCCCGCTTTTACGGCATCCACCACGGCACCCATGGTGTCGATGCGGGTGTAGTTGGGGCTGAAGATACAAACCGCGTCGACGTTGTTGCAGAGCTCGGCGATGCTGTCATAGACCGTGCACTCCCCCACGCCCAATTCGTTGGCCAGGGCCTTGAGTTTCGGTCCGCTGTTGGGTGAATAAACACCGGCCAGATCTACGCCCCGGACAAGCTGGAGGGCCTTGGCGTGAAAGCGGGAAATGAATCCGGCACCAATAATGCCGAGTTTAAAGTTGCTCATTGTACTTCCTTCCGCAGTCGGTGGGCGTGGTGACCCGGTCATGAAAAGACCATTATAGGAGAGGGTCCGCTGGTGTCACAAGCTGGTGTTTATGGCATTGGACGATCGGTATGGCCGTTCTTCACCAATGGGCGCTTTGGAAGTGCTTGCGCCGATCACAGTTTTCCGAAGTTGGACGGACTACGATTCATTTTTCGCGTTGGTCGTCCCTGTGCTAGGATTCAACGTCCCCTTTTTCCATACGATAGGAATTAACATGAAATCGATTTCCTTTATCTTACGCACCGCAGCACTCCTGACCTTGACGAGCCTGGCAAGCCATGCCGCTGACGACGTAGCCCGCATCCCGTTCGAGGTGGAGCTGAGTACGGTCATGGAATATAACGGGGGCGACTACCTCTGGTTTCATCCCCGTGTCTCCCCTCTGCCTGGCCTTGGAAAAGACGGGCAGTCTGCCGCCATCATGACCTTTCAAAAGCATCTCTTTGTGTCTGACTATTACTCGGGGCTCAGTTATAAGACGACTGACGATAGCGGCAAGACGTGGTCGGAGACCCAGACGCCCGAATCGCTGGCCTGGGTAAAAGAGGAAAGTGGGGTCAACGTCTCCCCGGCCGACATGACGCCCGGTTGGCATGCCGCCACGGGAACCGTCCTCAATGTGGGGGCAGAAGTGCGCTACTCTCCCGAGGGACTGCAACTGGCGGACATCAAGCGGGCCCATCAGACGACGTATACTGTCTATGACCCGAAAGCGAAAGCCTGGTCCAAGTTACGTCGTGTTGAGATGCCGCCCGACGATAGATTCGATGTGGCCCGTTCCGCCTGTGCCCAGTGGGTCGACTTGAATGATGGCACCGTGCTCCTGCCCTTCTATTTCGCGCCGACGGAGCAGGTTCCCCATAGCGTGATGGTCGCTCAGTTTGCCTTTGATGGTAAGGATCTCACCTACCTCCGTCATGGAAATGAAATGGAACTCGATCTGGTCCGCGGGCTGGTGGAGCCGTCGCTCATCAAATTTCAGGATACCTTCTACCTGACTATCCGCAACGACGAGCGGGCCTATGTTACGACGAGCACGGATGGCCTGCAATTCGCGCCCATCCAGCCCTGGACCTTTGACGATGGTTCGGAACTCGGCAGCTACAACACGCAACAACATTGGGCCGTGGCACCGGCGGGTGGGCTTTTTCTCGTTTATACACGGCGGGGTGCGGACAATGACCACATCATGCGGAATCGTGCTCCCCTGTTCATGGCGCAGGTGAACCCCGATACCTTGCAGGTCATCCGCGAGACCGAAAAAATTCTCGTTCCGGAGCGGAGTGCTGGTCTGGGAAATTTTGGCGTAGCGTCAGTGGGCGACGAATCGTGGATTACGGTCTCCGAAGGTATCTTCACGGAAGAGGCCAGGAAAGGCCCCGCCACCGGTGCCACCTTTCTCGCACGGGTGATTTGGGGCACGCCTGCTAAATAGCCTGATGGCGTTTTGATCGTAACAATGTGGTTGAGGGATGTAGTCATGGATCAACGAAAACTTGCCTGGCTTCTGTTGGGGTTGTGGGCGGCTATCTACACGTGGTCCATCGTGGCCACACAGCTTATCGCACCGGCAAGCGACGGTTTCACCCAGGGCCTCAACCGGATCGCCACATTCTTCGGTTGGCAACTGCTGGCTTCTCTGGTCTCCCTTTTCCTCTGGTGGGCGGGCCGTTCCTTTGTTCCTGGCTCTGCGGGCCATTGGGTCTCCCGGATACCCCTCGGTCTGGCGATGCTGTTGCTGATCGCATGTGGGGGCCTTATCGTTTGGGGTAACCTCTCCAAGCCCTCCCCCGAAGGTTACCAACCCAATCCGCTACCCAACGCAACGACGGTCCCCATAGTGAAAGAGCCTGTCGAATGACCGTATTTGAGTCCAAGGCAGAATTGTGAGGAAGGGGATAAAAATTCAGACTTGATCGCTATTCCGTTTCCTTGTTACTGTTCAGACCTCAAAATTCAATAAAACCCGGAGAGAGCAATGGAACCAGCAGTCGCAATCGCAACGTCCTTCAGAACGTTGGACATCATAGTAATCCTGGCCTATTTTGGCGCTATTACCGTTGCGGGCATCTATTTTGCCCGGAAGAAGAACAATACAACGGAGGAGTACTTTCTCGGAGGTCGAAACTTTCCCGCCTGGGCTATTGGTCTTTCCATGGTGGGCACGTCCATCAGTTCGGTGTCTTTTCTGGCCTATCCGGCAGATGCCTACAAGACGGCTTATCTTCGCCTGCTACTGACCTTTACCCTGCCCATCGGCGTGCTTGTCGCGTCGATTTTCTTTTTGCCCTTTTTCCGGCGCGGACAAGTTACTTCCGCCTATGAATATCTGGAAGGGCGTTTTGGCGCGGGTACCCGCCTCTATGCAGCGATTGCCTTCCTGATTACCCAGGTCGTGCGCCTGGGCATGATCTTATATCTCCTTTCGGTGTTGGTGTCCCACCTCACCGGCCTTGACCCCTACCTGTGTATCGTTCTTGGTGGCCTCTTTGTGGCCTTCTACACGGTTGTCGGTGGTATTGAGGCGGTGGTCTGGACGGACGTGGCCCAGACGATCGTATTGCTATTAGGCGGTTTCGTCTGCCTTTACTTTATCGTGAGCAAGCTGGATGGTGGTTTCAGTGAAATCATCAGTGTGGCCAATGCCAACCACAAATTCAGTTTCTCCGAAGTGGAAATCGGTGCCGAAGGCGCGATCACGGTCTTACCCATGTCGTGGGACGTCGATTTTTATCGCAAAACCGGTACGATGATGCTGCTCGTGGGCCTGACCAACTGGCTGTTCGAATACAGCACGAACCAGAACATCGTGCAGCGCTATTGCGCCTCCCGTTCCGCAAAAGACGCCCGAAGGGCCATGTGGATCTGCTGTGCAGCCAGTATTCCAATCTGGGGCTATTTCATGTTCCTTGGTACGGCCCTCTACGCGTACTACCAGGCCCACCCAACTCCCGAAGCCATGGACATGCTGGTGGGTGCCAATGGGCGTGCCGCAGAGAACATCCTGCCCTACTTCGTGTTGAACGTGTTGCCGGCCGGTGTGTCGGGACTGGTGATTGCCGCCGTTATGGCCGCGGCCATGTCCTCCCTCGATTCCAGTATCAGTTCCGTTTCGACGGTGAGTGTGGTGGATATTTATCGTCGGCACATTAAGAAGGACGCCGATGACGCCCACTACCTTCGCGCTGCGAAACTCTTTGCCGGCTTGGCCGGTGTGTTGATGATTAGTTCCGCTATCCTCTTCAAGATGTATGAGGGTAAAACCCTGCAGGATACGGCCACAACACTGACGGCCTTGGCCGCCGGTGGTCTCCTGGGCCTTTATATGCTTGGCTTCTTCACGAAACTGGGCGATGGCCGGGCAATTTTCGCGGGTATCGTGTGTACCGTATGTTTCAGCATATTCAGTTCGTTGAAACAGATGAACATCATTCCCATGGATGCTATTTTGCCCATTGACCTCTACTATACGGGCGTCATTGGCCACGTCATCATGTTTGTCTTCGGTTTTGGTGCGGCGCTCCTGATTCCGGCCAAGAAAGACCGTGATTTGACCAATCTGACGGTGTGGACACAAGATGGAAAGCCCCTCGACTAAGGGAACGGAAAAAAAATACGCGAAATCTTTAAATTTACCGTCCGTATGCTTGAATTCATACAAAGGATTTTTATATGATATCGCCTCCCCCTGAGCGGCGCTTACGCATCAGCGAAGTCAGTGAAATGACTGGAGTTGCTATACACCTGCTCCGACAGTGGGAAGAGAAAATACCACAGTTGAAACCCAGACGGGATCGGGCCAATCGTCGCTACTATCTTGAAAAAGATATCGCGATAATTCGCCGAATCAAACACCTCGTGCGCCACGAAAAAATGGCGCTGGATGGTGTGAAGATTCGGATAGCCCAAGAACTTCACGGTGAAGGTCGCCCCCGGACACGACAAGAAGCGATTGACTTAGTTGATCGCATCGAAAGCGAAGTCCGCGGGATGCTTAAACTGCTCGATTCCGAAGAATAACTGACCAATTTTCGGTCGGGGTGTGGCCTAGTCCGGCTTAAGGCGCTCGCCTGGGGGGCGAGAGAACGGAGGTTCGAATCCTCTCACCCCGACCATTTATAACTCTTGCTGAATCAGTAACTTAGACTGATACCCGACATCACGTTGGAGCGGCTAAACCTATTAGGTTACGCGGATAAATTATCCGCAGACTTAAAGGAGCCCGCACGATGTCAGCAACAAAGACCCCCCAAAAGCCATCCCCCAAGACCCCCTCCCTTCGCCTTCACAAGCTATCCAAGCGTGCATTCGTCGAAATTGAAAAGCGGCGTATCTACCTTGGGCGCTATGGCGACCCCGAAGCGACCGAAGCCTACCACCGGCTCATTGCCGAATGGGTGGCGAACGGCTACCGGCTTCCCGTTTCCGAGAATGAAATCACTATGGCCGAGGTGATTGCCGAATATCTGGACTATGCCAAGACCTACTATCACGACCACCGGACCGGCGGGCCATCGTCCACCTATACCGAAATCAAGGTTTCAGTAGACCCGATAAAAAATCTGTATGGTCGGGTGGAAGCGGTGAAGTTTGGCCCCGTGGCCTTGCGGGCCATCCGTCAACAGTGGATAGATCGCGGGCTTGCGATTACGACAATCAACTCTTACACCGGCAACGTCAAGCAGATGTGTAAATGGGCGGCTTCCCACCAACTGATTCCCATATCGGTACACACCGGCCTACAGACCCTTACCGGCCTGCGTAGAGGCCGAGGTGTGGGGAAAGACCCTGTAGCCCGTCTACCTGTCCCCCTGGAGCACGTAGAGGCGACTATCCCCCACCTTCCACGACAACTGCAAGCCATTGTTCGGCTATTGCTGGTGACTGGTGCCCGGCCTTCGGAGATCTTGAACCTGAAGCGGGCTGATATCGACACCAATGGCCCCGTCTGGACCGCAATCCTTCGGCACCACAAGACCAGCTATAAAGGAAAGGAGCGGCGGCTATACTTTGGCCCGCGCGCGCAATCGGCCCTGCGTCCCTTCCTGCTACGTCCCGATGATGCCTATATGTTTTCACCGCAAGAGGCCGAGCGGGAACGGTACCAACGGCAGGCCGAGGATGCCGTAGGACGGCGGGAGAATCAGAAACCGAACGCACGACGGACGGAGCGGCGCGTAGGCGAGAAATATAGCCCGACCGGCCTTAATATCGCCATCGGGCGGGTGTGTGAAAAGCACAGCATCCCCAAGTGGACGCCCTACCAAATCCGGCACCTTGCAGCGACCACCATTGAAGCGACGGCAGACATGGAGACGGCCAAGGCCATCTTGGGGCATAGTGGGCTCGATATCACCCAGATTTATGTGCATCGGGACAACAAGACGGCGGCAGCATGGGCGGCAAGCCACGGTTAAGCTATACTGACTCTTGCCGGGGCCTAGGATGGCCCCCGAACGCGCGGAACCGTAACGCGTTGGCCCCGGCATTACTTCAATACGGGCAACCGACGGAGTTGCAGAAAGTGAAATTTTCTAAATCGACTATTGAGGCAATGAAACAGGCAGAAAGCGCGTTGTTCAATTCAGCGTTAGATTTGGACGCGCTTCTAGGGAAATTGCCAAGGTCTTTCTTGGGAATAGAAAAAGACCGTGATCTTATGAGGGAATTCTATGCTTGGCTCATGACAGCGGAAGAACTTTTGAGGGACTTGCCTAGAGCAGTCAATCATATGTGGACTCGTACGCAACTGGTTTCTATCCATCGATCTGTCTTGGATATCTCACACACTCAAGCATATGATGTTGAGAATACAACAATTGAAACGCTTATCGAAATTATGAAAAGCATGTGTGCTGAAGCGCTTACTGACACTATACGCGACCTCAGAAATTTGAGGGACTCAATGGAGTTTTCTGTAGAAGAGGTGACCATTTCGACGGAAGTAGACCCAGGTATTGAAAAAAGTGAATTGGTAACGTCGCTATGTGACCTACTCACCGGCATGACGCGCAGTAATGCCGGTAACCGAATAGACCGGGCAGTAAAAGCTGGTGAATTGCAAGAAATCGGTGGCAAGCGATACAGCCAAGAGAGTGCAATGGCGTTTCTATCAGTCCAAAAGCCTGTACAGCCTCGCAAGACGGATTACGACGAATTGGAGATTGATTCCTAGAGTGAATAGCCTTCACTAGTTTTCACTGATTTTCAGATTAGCCCCGTTTTTCGGGGCTTTTCTTTTGTTCGTTTTCACAAAAACTGTGAAGCCCTAAGAAATTGTAAAGTCCATGCATCAACCGCAAGAAACGCGAAAGGATGCAGAAATGGATTATCTTAGTCTAAGCCAAGCAGCAAAAGCAGTCCCGGCCATCGACGGGAAACGACCATCTATCTCCACGATTTATCGATGGATGACCCAAGGGGTTCGGGGGGTAACACTGGAGCACCGGCGGATTGGTCGGCGCGTTGTCACAACCGCAGCGGCCCTTGAGGAATTCTTCAAGAAAACTGCCGAGAGCCCGAGACGGCAGAATCGCCCCCAAGCCCGAACGACTACCCGAACGACAAAGCAGCGAGAGCGGGACGTAGCGCGCGCCTATGCCCGCCTGGAAGCCCATGGTCTCAGTGAAGGAGGCGCGGCATGACTCCCAGATACAACGCGACCGCCGGTGTGGTGAGACACGCCGACGGCCAAAATCAAGAATTCTCCTGTGCAGGCAACTCTACACCCAAGGGGGGCTATCCGTCAACTTGGGTATTTACCGCCTTGAACGGCAAGGTCCCGATTACGAAAAGCTGGACAACGGCCCCCGGCTTGACTCCCGACGAAATCCGGGCCCGGCGCGATTCTGGGCAAAATATCGGCCTTGTGACCGGCGAACGGTCTGGGCGCTTGCTGGTGGTCGATATCGACGGCGAACGGCCCGAGGGCTTGCCAGATACCGTGGAAGTTGTGACCGGCAGCGGCGGCGCACACCTCTACTACACGGTGCCCGAGGGCGTGGAAATTCCGAAGGCCAACAAGGTCGGACACGTGGCCCCCGGCGTTGATATCCGGTATACGGGTGGACAGGTCGTATATCCCGGCAGCGTTCACCCCGGTACCGGCGCGGTCTACGAATGGGCACCAGGCAAGGCACTGGGCGAAATCCCCTTGGTTGAGGTACCCGGATGGGTGATAGACGCACTTTTGGCCCCGAAGCCGGAACCGCCACGGCCTACGTCGCCCGCTATGCCACAAACGACCATCGGGCAAGGGTACACCATGGCTGCATTGACCGGCGCGGCACAGGATGCCCGTAACGCGGCACCAGGCACCCGAAATGCGCTACTGAATACGAAGGCCTACGCCCTTGCCGGTCTGGGTATCGATGCGGGTACGATTGAAGCGCACCTGCTACCGGCGGCGCTTGATGCCGGACTGCCCGAAGGCGAAGCGCGCAAGACGATTCACAGCGGCACCGTGGCGGGACAGGCGGCACCGCGCGATGTTTCGCGGGCGGCTATACCGATGCCCATGCCTACGGGCGGCGGGAGCGATGGCGAAGACGTGGACCCGATGTCTGACCTTGCCGGTTCCCTTCGGCTTCTACGGATTGCAGATGGCGACCTACGCCATGCCACGGATCGCGATTGGCTTGTGTTCGACGGGAAACGGTTCGCCCCCGACGAAAAGCAGGCCCGCAGACTAGCGGCCAAAGTGGGCCAAGCGACACGCGCAGATGGGCACGCAAACACCGATGACCCGGACGCGATAAAAGCCTACTACCGGACAGGTAAACGCTTCGAATCGGCAGGTGGTATAGATGCCCTGCTTAAAATCGCGGCAACCCTACCCGGCATCGATGCCGACCACGTCGAATTTGATGCGGACCCTTGGGCGCTGAACTGCGAAAACGGGACTGTGGACCTGAATACGGGCGAACTTAGACCGCAACGCCGAAGCGACCACATCACCAAGCTGTGCCCCCATGAGTTCATCCCGGTGGCAACGTGCCCGCGCTGGCTTGCCTTCCTTGATGAGATATTCGAGGGCGACAAAGAGCTAATCCAGTGGGTTCAATGGCTCTGTGGCTATTCTGCCACGGGCAGCACGCACCGGCACATCTTCCCGATTCTGCACGGAGACGGGCGAAACGGGAAAGGCGCATTTTTCCGGGCCATGCGGCATGTTCTCGGGACGGACTATGCGGCTGTCGTTGAAACAGAGGATCTCATGATGCAGCACAACACGCGGCACAGCGTCGGCATTGCGCAACTGCGTGGGATTCGCTTCGCCTTCGCTCAGGAAACCGAGGAGGGCAGGCGGTTGAATGAAAGTCTGGTAAAAAGCCTCACAGGCGGCGATATCATGAAGGCGCGCATGCTCTATGGGCAACCGTTCGAATTTACACCCACGCACACGTTGTGGATGGCATCAAACTACCGGCCCCGAATTACCGGGACGGCAAGCGGCATATGGGAGCGGCTTCGCTTGCTTCCATTCAATCGCCAGTTTTCCGCGAATGAGCAAGACCCGTTCCTTGATGAAAAGTTGAGGCGGGAGGCCACCGGTATTCTGGCTTGGATTGTGGCTGGGGCCCGGATGCCTGAACCGTCTGTTCCTGGCTGCGTAAAAGCTGCCACGGACGATTACCGGGACGAATCAGACACCTTGGCTGCTTTCATCGATGATGCATTGACGGAATGGGAGCACACCCACGTACTGAAGCGTGACGTGTACGACGCCTACCGGTCATACATGAACAATCATTGCGAAGACCAGCGGCGATTTAATCAGCGGATTGCGGAGCGTGGTTTCGTCGAAAAGAAGATTCCGGCAGGCATGGCTTGGGAGGGCGTATCGCTGCGCGTAGACTGGGCAAAATCAGCCTAAATGCAAGGTGGATTCGTTATAAAATGCAGTTCGATGCAGTTCAAAACAAAACCCTCTATGCGGAGCTAAAAGCTAGAAGGTTTCAGAATGAACTGCATTGAACTGCATCCCCTCGTAAACATTGACTATTATCAATTCGGAAAACCCGGAATTGGGATCATGGGTCATGACATTACATCACATTCTAGCGCAGTATAAGACCCTCACCGCCGACGGATTCAGGGACCCGGCTTCCCCGGATTTCTCAAAGTGGCGGCGTGACTTGATAGACCGGACAGACTACTTGGAACCAGCGCGGCAATGGGTGTCACAGTTTGGCAAGGCGAAGACACACCGGGCCAGTGCATACGCCATCAAGCACGTCATGGAGCGTGACACTGGCGTATATGTAACCGAAGGCGCTTTTATCGTGAGCGCCCTTATGGAAGGATTCACGATGGATGAAAAGCGGCGCGGCTTCCTGAATATCGACCGGCGTGACCTTGACCGATATTTGAAGCGGCGCGAACCACTGGAACGAAAAAAGCCCGGAAATGTCAACTATTGTTAGCAGGCAGGCCACATTTTGCTATCGCGCCCCCGGAATCATTGTGTCCCCGCTCCTGAGGATTGCCGGGAAATGTGTAGCAATGCGGAAAAACAGGGCCAAAACACACCCAAAACAGTCCCAAATGCTTACATTTGCACGACCTTTTGACCGGCCAAGACACGAAAGCGACACACGGGTAGGGGGTAAATTCCTCAGAGCTCCGAACCTGTGGACCACGTCTTCTCTAGATATTTTGGTTCTCACGGATTAAACTATTTTTTGGGCAGTATATTTTGACCTAAGCGGCTTACACGATAGAGGATTTACACAATGAAGGATTACAAAATAACCAGCGATGCATCGGATAGGATTTTGGTGCCTTTATTGGTAGGGGCCCTGGGCGTGGCTCTCGTCGCGATAATGCCTATTTGCCGATTGCGCCATTGGAATGAGGAAATGGCGCGTGAATTTACGCCTATTTTTTCCGGGGATACTACGGCTTGGCGCTATTCGATTGTGCCGTTGTGGCAATGGGATTCCCATGCCGATGTGATTTGGTTGCCTTGGGTGCATATCCCTATGGTGGCGGCGGCTGTGGTGGTTTGGTGCATCTTGGTGGTGCGGGTGGCTCGCAGTTCTGAAGCATCATCCTAATGGCCAGAACGGGTGCCCACCGCGTGGGCACCCGTATGATATTTTTACAAGGCAGGCGGCCAATAGCGGCGTGGCCCCAGGGGAAGGAGGCTAAAAATCTTCAATAGCTATCCCGGCGGGACCGCGCCTCAGTGTTATGCGAACGGGAACGGGGATTTCCTTTGAAAAACCCCAAGGAGTCAAACAATTTCCGCAAACAAGCCCTATATCACACACGACTCAGGGCTGGCCCTTTTTCCAGCTGATACTTCCGTCATAGTGGCTCATTCGAGCTGTGCCGATGATGGAGACAAGGCCAGGACCGGGCGAAGGACCGTGAATTGACACCCGGTAGTTCCATTGGTCACTTGCATCCGACATCACATAGATAGCGTTGCGGACGGCCAACGTGTAGTCAGTGGCAAAGGCTTCCCAACTGGCGGCGGAAGGAATCTCGTCAAGTTGCAACATCACAGTGACATAGCCGCTGTCAGTCAGTTCGATGGACTCTGGCAGTGGTAACCCTGCTGCACGTATAGCGTCCATGGCTGCGTCAATATGGGCCTGAGTTAACGGCGGGTGGTCTTTGGCATACTGCTCGGCCTTGGCAGCTTCTTTCGCGGCTCTGGCCTCTTCCGCTTCGACCTTCTGTGATTCGACTTGGGCTTGACGCGCGGCAACTTCCTCTGGTGTCGGCTCTGGTGACAGCGCAACAATTATTGCCATTAGAAACAGAACCCCGAACACTACCAAAAATGTTTTCGGGACGCGGCTTTCATTCTTCTTTACTGGAACGGGTGGCGGGTTTGGCGTAAAGCCCGCCGTAGGGGGCACAGGCACCAAGATAGCCCCGCCACACATGTTGCACTTGCCTGCCTGCCCTGCGTATTGGTCTGGAATCTCTAACCGGGCCTGACAATGCCCACAAGTGACGCTAATCATAACTGCATCCCCTTTGCTCGATTCCATGAATCCCCGTAGTATTTCCCCATGATAAGACCCTCAAGTTTGGCCCATAGCAAAACTACCCCGCGTTTGGGCAACGGTTGATTTGGCGCAGTATTCCGGCCCTGCGGATGCGCCTCAGCGCATAATACGCGCATCGCCAGAATTACGCAACTGTACTGGCTGTGGCCTTGCTGCCAACGTGGTGTATCGAATATGACGGCGGATAATTATCCGCAAACGGTCGGAATGGACGGATAAACCGGAATGATTGCAATAACAAGAAATATCGTGATACCCTCT